>JAAZGQ010000434.1 GCA_012511135.1 Bacteroidales bacterium
CCAGTCCAAGAGATTGGTGTTCGGTGCCGGTTTTGGCCTTCATTGAGGCGTCGATGCCAATGCCGTTGTCTTCAACTTCGCAACGCAAGATGTTGTTGTCGAGCTTGTAGCGAATTTGAATCAGGCCCTTTTCTTCTAAGCCTATGAATCCGTGTTCAATGGCGTTTTCAATAAATGGTTGCATCATCATAGGGGGAATGGAGAGCATACTTGTTTCCAGGCTGGGATCGAATACCAGTCTGTAATCAAATTGTCCTGCAAAGCGTTGCTGTTGTAAATCCAAATACAGGCGCAGAGTTTTAAGTTCCTTGCCGAAAGAAATAAACACCTGACTGGAATTTTCCAGAATCAGGCGCATCAAAGTGGCAAGAGCCGACAGTTGATTCAAGGCCAGACGGGTGTTTTTCTTCAGAATGTAATGTTGAATTACCGTCAGGGAATTAAATATAAAATGGGGATTCATTTGGCTGCGGAGCAGTTTCTGTTCCATTTCTATGGCCTTAAGATGATCGGCAGTGCGACGCCTCTGTAAAATCAACCAAACAAAAAGCAAAAGCAGCAAACTAATAAATACGAGCAACCAAAATAAAAGCTTTTGTTGCTTGATGATAATTTCATTTTTCTGGTTTGCTAGTTTCAGGTTGCTGTTTTCCATCAAATAACGCTCTGTCTCATATTTTGCTTTAAGCTCTTCGATTTGTTCTGTCTGTTGCAGACTAAAGATGGAGTCTTTGATACGATTAGCCCTTTGTAATTGTTGGAAAGCTCTCGTGTCATTTCCCAGTTGATGCAATATAGCTGCTTCTTGTGTCAGGCTGCGCATCAGAAGATCGTTGGCCTGGTATCTTTCAGCTGTTTCGGCCGCCAGTTGGGTATAATGCAAGGCTTGTTCCAACTGATTATTTTTCATATATGCCAAGCCCAGATTGTAAAGAACCAGGGGGTACGATTCGTTATCTCCTATGCTCAGGTGAGTTTGCAGGGCTTGTTTCAGATAGCTGATAGCAGTGGCGTTATCTTTTTGCTGCATATAGATTTTGCCTATATTGTTCAGGTTTTTAGCTTCGGTAAGCCGATGACCCAATTGCCGGTTTTATTTTAAAGCTTCCAGTTGATATTGCAAAGCCTTTTCCGGATTGTCCATGTCGGAATAAATCACCCCAATGTTGCCTTTGCTCGTTGCAATTTCTTCTTTCAGGTCTGCTAGTTCAAAATAGCCGATGGCTTGTAGATAATAATCCAGGGCTTCGTCCATTTTACCAAGCCGCCAATAGAGCGTTCCGATGTTGTTCAGGGAATAGGCGATACCTTTTTGGTCGGCAATCTGCTCGCGCATGCTCAGGGATTGTTGGTATTTTTCCAGGGCTCTGTCGTAAAGTCCCCGGGCCTGATCCAAATAACCCAGATCGCTCAGAGCTTCGGCTATCCTGACGGAATCTGCTATTGAAATATAATAATCCAGTCCTTCCTGCATATCTGCGATGGAGGCAAGGATGTTGCCGGCGTAACCATGGGCATAGCCTCTGGATTTAAGCGCTTTGTACCTGAGTTTTGTTTCTTGCAGGTCTTGTGCCAGATTCAGAGCTGAATCTGCATATACTTTGGCCTGTTCAGGAGTGGCATAAACAATCAGATCAGACAACGCGATGAGGCTGTTTATTTTGTCTGTACCGCTTTGTTGACTCAGCAGCGTCAGCAGGCTGTCTCTTTGTTGTTCCGTGGCAATTAAACGGCAAAACAAGAAGCCTGTAAGCAACAAAAGGAGGAGCCCCTTTTTCATAATTGGTTTTGACAGGGCTCAAATATACATTTTTTTGAAAAGGCAGAGCGGAAGGCCGGCATTTTTTAGAAACAGGGGATGCAAGTACTCCAATCTGTTGTTTCCGGCTCAGTGTTTGCTTGAATTGTCTCTGTAATAATCCAGGCTTTCTTCGATTTGTTCCCGGCTGGCAGTTGCATCCAAGAGGATTTTGCCTATATCTTCCAGCAGGCAGAAGCGAATGTGTTGATCGCTGTTCTTTTTGTCGTGTTGCATCAGCTCAATCAGTTCCGGATAATCTGAACGTTGCAGGGGATAAGCAGAATAAGCTTGTTTAACCCGTTTGACACAGGCATTGAGTTCCGGTTCGGGAAAACCGGCCAGTTTGTGCGACAGGTAGAGTTCGCAGACCAAGCCCAGGGCTACGGCATGGCCGTGTAGCAAAGGCTTGTGTTGTATATGCGAAAGGCTTTCGAAAGCATGCCCTATGGTATGTCCCAGATTCAGGGCTTTGCGCAGGCCTTTTTCGGTAGGATCTTCTTTGACGATTTTTTCCTTGACCGACATAGAATCCATAATGAGTTCGGCACTTGTCTGGCTGGAGGCAGTCGAAGGATCGAAGCTCAATACTTGTTTCCAATGAGCATACGACGACAAGAGCCCGTGTTTGAGCATTTCGGCATAGCCCGAATACAAATTAGCCCTGTCCAGGCTGTTAAAAAAGCCAGGATAAATCAAGACAGCCTTAGCCGGGTAAAAAGCGCCGATTTCATTTTTAAGGCCCTCGAAATTGATGCCGGTTTTGCCTCCCAGGGCGGCGTCTACGCAAGCCAGCAGGGTGGTAGGAATGTTGATAAAGTCGATGCCTCTTTTGAAGCAGGCGGCCGCAAAGCCTCCCAAATCGCTCGGCATGCCCCCGCCCAGGTTGATGAGCAGCGATTGGCGTGTTCCACCCTTGGCGCTGAGAACAGACCAGACGGTGGCCAGGGTGGCCAGGTTTTTGTGCTCGTCTCCGGCCGGTATGCTAAGGTGCTGAGCCTCTTTAAGACAGGAGAATCCGGCGATCAGAGGCAGGCAATGTGTTTTACTGTTGTCGTCGCATAAAACAAAGACCTGGCGGGCTTCGTAAGCTCTAAGCAATTCATTCAGGCTGTTTTCCAGTTCAGACTGTCGGTGGATGGTCAGTATTTTTGTCATGCTGAGGACTGTTTAAGGCTGCAAACCTACAAAAAAGTTCCGGCTAAGAAAGCTTTTGGCTGAAGAAACTAAAATGCACGCTGCCGTAGACTCTGGTTTCTTCCCAGTGAGGATGCTGATCAAAATGTTGCAATTTGGAATGTTCCACTATCAATAAGCCTTCCGGTTTGACTAAGCCGGCTTCAAAGATCAACCCGGGCAATTCTATAAGCCTGGGGTCGGCATAAGGAGCATCGGCAAAGACTACATCAAAAGTCTGAGGATGCCTGTGGATGTACTGATAGACATCTCCCTGAATTAATTTGAGGTTGCCTAATCCGAGTTTTTCGATGAGTTTGCGGATAAACTTAATGTGCGCTGCATACTGTTCTACACAGGTAACCGTAATGGCACCCCTGGATACAAATTCCAATCCGATGCTGCCTGTGCCCGAAAATAAATCCAACACGGCCAGCTCCTCATAATGGAAGCGATTGTCCAATATATTAAACAAGGCTTCCTTGGCAAAATCGGTGGTAGGTCTGGCTTTGAGCGTCCGGGGTAAGTCGAAGCGTCTGCCTTTGTATGTGCCACTGATAATTCTCATATGCTAAGTTGTCCGCAGGGAGTGGAAATAAACAAATGCAGATCTCTGTCCAGGAAATAGGTATCTATTTGCTCAAAATGAGGCTTAAGCAAGTTTTCTAAAGCCTCTGCCGGCTCTTTTTCCGTACATAGGCTGCAAGAACTGCCTGTGTCGAAAACTTGTTGTATGCTCAGAATGAAGTAAGCGGCAGCTTCCGGAGAACCGGCTTCAAAGCGGTTGGCATACCTGAGTGTGCCGGTTTTGGCGGCAAAAACCATCAAAAGATTCTGATGGAGGTAAATCAGGCAGTGAGTTTGCTTAGGGCTTTGTTCCATGACATATTCGGCAAAGCACAAAGGCAGGCAAATCAAAGGAGATTGAGGGAAATACTTCCGGTATAGTTCCTGATGCTTTGGCGGTAAGTCAAAAACCAATTGTTGTTTTTGATCGCTCAAGGGCAATGCCTGAATAAAAGGCTGTTTGATTTCCGGGAAATGAAAATTAAAATAAAAAGAAGGATCCAATTCTTTGGGCAAAACCAGAAAGTTTGAAGCATATTCCAATACAAAAGCCTTGGGGTCCGGCTTAGATTGCAGGTTGTTTTTATGGCAATAGCCTTCCAGTTCCTCTGCAGATATCTGTTCCGAAGGTCTTTCCAAAAAACAAAATCCACCCGGCGTATACCGGATGGATATATTTGAAAATGATGCAGTTGTATTTTTATTCCCAGTTTCCGGCATTGTTGTTTGCCTCAAATATGTTTCCTACCATCAGGCCGGGGTATTTTCCGTATTTCTCGGCTTTTAGTCGCATATTGATCACTTCCTGTTTGTCCAGACCTTCCATGAAGGTTTCGTAAGGAGTTCTGGCTTCAAACACGCGAACAATCAAACCCGAACTGGTGTTGATGTCACCTGCCCTGAGCTGGAATTGGTCGTTGTTGCGGCTGAAAGGTACGTAACGTAATGAATCGATGGGGTAGTTTTTGCCAAAGATGGTGTCCAGCACGTTAGCGTAGAAAGTGTCGCGACGGAAACCTTCAAGTCCCCATTTTTTGATATCCCGGATGCGGTTTTTGTACACAATTTCAGCTGCTTTATCTTCGGTCAGGCCGTCTTCGAGTTGTTTATCGGAGAGTACGCCTTCTTTGAGAACAAAAGGAATGCGTCCGTATTTTACAAAGCCGATCAGCGTATCGAAGTTGTTGGCGTAGAGCCCGTGTGCATTTTTGAATTCCACCTGGGCTGTCCGTATGTCTACCAGGCGATCAATAACAGCATCGAAGCGTATATCTTTCTCCCTTTCAAAACGAATGGGTCGTAATATGCTGTCCACGCAAAGATAGACCGACAAACCAATGGCAACTATAAGTAAAATTCTAAAAAAAGTCCTCATAGGATGATGTTTTTATGGTGTGTATTGAACTTCACATTTTTAATTGGGCAAAATTAGTACAAGAATTTGAATATCGCTACTTTTATGGCCTAAAAATTGACTGCACTAATTGAATTTAATGGATTTAAAAACGAAAATTCTTGAATTTTTTCCTTACACACCTACTTCCGACCAGCATAAAGCGCTTGATTTGTGTTTGAAATTTTTTACCCGCGCAGGTCAGCAAGAGGTTCTGTTGCTCAAAGGTTATGCCGGTACAGGTAAAACCGCACTCATCAGCGCAGTAGTTCGTTTTCTTACCGAAAATAAGCAATCCTGCGTATTGATGGCTCCTACCGGCAGAGCGGCCAAGGTGTTTGCCTCATACAGCGGTCATGCTGCTACTACGATACACAAAAAAATCTACAGACAAAAAGTGGTGGACGGCGGTTATAGCGGATTTGATCTGAACGATAATTTGCACGAGAACACTCTGTTTTTTGTGGACGAAGCTTCGATGATTTCCAACGAGAACCCCGAAGGTAGTTTTTTTGGTTCTGGACGTCTGTTGGACGATTTGTTGAGGTATGTTTATTCGGGTAATCATTGTCGTTTAATTATGATGGGAGATACAGCCCAGCTTCCGCCGGTTGGTTCGGCCTACAGTCCGGCTCTGGACCAGTCTAATCTTGAAGCTTTGGGTATGCAGGTTTCTGCTGTGGAGTTGACTCAGGTGCTCAGACAGGAACAACATTCACTCTTGCTCGACAATGCAACCGCCTTGCGTCAGGCTTTGGCTGAGAACAGAGTGTCAGATATTCCGGTGCTGAACACAGGTAAAAAAACAGATGTACTCAGAATTCAGGGCGAAGACCTTATTGATGCCTTGCAATCGGCTTACGATCGTTGCGGAATGGACGAATGCAAAATAATCTGCCGTTCCAATAAACAAGCTGTGCGCTACAACCAGGGCATAAGATCGCGTATTTTCTATAAGGAAGAAGAACTTTCCACCGGAGATCTCTTACTGGTGGCCAAAAACAATTATTTTTGGTCACAGCCTTTTAAAGAAATTCCTTTTATTGCCAACGGCGACTTGATCGAAGTAAGACGTGTGCGCAAGATTACGGAGCTCTACGGCTTTCGTTTTGCCGATCTGGAAGTGCGTTTTCCCGAAACCGACTGGGA
>JAAZGQ010000435.1 GCA_012511135.1 Bacteroidales bacterium
CAAACGGACGGTGGTTTTTGCCATAGATGGCACTATAAACTTAAATCGCCATTTGGTGGTGAATAACGGCGATTTGACCATAGCCGGGCAAACTGCCCCCGGCCAGGGTATTTGTTTAAAAAACTATCCCTTACAAATTTCGGCCGACAACGTAATTGTTCGCTATATACGTTCAAGAATGGGAGACGAGCGGGGCACACAAAACGACGCTATGGGTGCCATGCGCCAGAAAAATATTATTATTGATCATTGCTCCATGAGTTGGAGTACAGACGAATGTGCCTCTTTTTACAATAATCAAAATTTCACCATGCAATGGTGTATCATCAGTGAAAGCCTGGCCAGTTCCATACACGAAAAAGGAGAACATGGTTACGGAGGTATTTGGGGAGGACAACCAGCGAGTTTTCATCACAATCTGATAGCTCATCACACCAGCCGTACTCCCCGTTTCAACGGTAGCCGGCAAACCCGCAGGCCGCTGGACGAAAGAGTAGATTTCCGCAATAATGTGATTTACAACTGGGGCCCGGTCAATGGTGCTTACGCAGGAGAAGGCGGTTTGTACAATATGGTAAACAATTATTTTAAACCGGGCTATGCCACTGTTCAGAATAAAAAATTAATCAACCGCATTTTTGCACCTTGGGTGGGTAAGGTAAGTCCGGAATATCCCAAGGGGGTGACCGGTCAGTTTTATGTTGCAGGTAATTATTTTGACGATAGCTCTCCGGCTCTTGATCAGAAAAACAAGTCTGTTTTGGTAGCCGTAAATCAGGACAACTGGTTGGGCATACATCCGCAAGAAGAATTCAAGGGAGAGCTGAGTGAATTAAAAGCATAGGAGCCATTTGAAATGGTAAAAATCCCTACACAAAGCGCCCGGGAAGCTTATCTTGCCGTTTTGGCCAATGCCGGTGCATCGTTTAAACGAGATGACATTGACAGGCGAGTTGTTGAAGAGACCCGAAACGGCATTTGCATCAATTACCAGAACGGTGGTACAGGTATAGTGGACAGCCAGAGTCAGCTGGGTGGATGGCCAGAACTTGAGTCTGCACCGGCTCCGGCAGATTCAGATGCCGACGGCATGCCGGATTTCTGGGAAAAGCTAAAAGGACTGAATCCCAATGTTCCTGCTGATGGCAGTTTGTATCAGCTAAGCCCGTCCTATACCAACCTCGAGGTGTATATGAATTCTTTAGTAAACCAGCCTTGGGGAGATACCGCTTTGTCGGTAGAGGAACGTATAGAATTGCTGGTATACGAAATGACTTTGGAAGAAAAATGTGCCCAGTTGCTCAATGGAGCACCCGGCATAGAACGTCTGGGCATTCTCCCTTACGACTGGTGGAGCGAAGCTTTGCATGGTGTAGCCCGAAACGGCAGGGCTACCGTCTTTCCTCAAGCCATCGGCCTGGCAGCCACTTTTGATGAAGAACTGATTTTCAGAGTAGCTTCTGCCATTTCGGACGAAGCCCGTGCCAAGTTCAACGCATCTCAGGCTATGGAACGTTACGAACAATACTCCGGCCTGACCTTTTGGACTCCCAACATTAATATATTTCGCGATCCCCGCTGGGGCAGGGGGCAGGAAACCTATGGCGAAGATCCCTACCTGACTTCCCGCCTGGGAGTAGCCTTTGTTCGCGGTCTGCAAGGCGACAACCCCAACTATCTTAAGACAGCTGCCTGTGCCAAGCATTACGCCGTACATTCTGGTCCGGAAGCTTTGCGTCACGAATTTGATGCTCATCCTTCGGCCAGAGATTTTTACGAGACGTATTTGCCTGCATTCGAAACTCTGGTGAAGGAATCCAAAGTAGAAGCCGTCATGGGAGCCTACAATCGGGTATATGGTTTACCGGCCTGCGGCAGTGCTTTGCTGCTGGATACTATCCTAAGGCAGAATTGGGGCTTCGAGGGTCATATCGTTTCGGATTGCGGAGCAATCAGAGATTTTTATACCACGCACAAAGTGGTGCAGACCCCTCAGGAAGCAGCAGCAATGGCTGCTTTAGCCGGCGTAAATGTCAACTGTGGTTCGGTCTACCGACATTTGGGTCAAGCCATAGAACAAGGCTTGATAACAGAAGCTACCATTGATCATTTAATTCGCCCCTTATTGAGAACAAAAATCAAACTGGGTTTATTTGATCCTGACTGGGCCAATCCCTACAACCAGATAGCTCCCGAAGTGGTTGAGTCGCCTGCTCACCTGGCATTGACCAGAGAGGCAGCCGGCAAATCCATAGTATTACTCAAAAACGACAAAGGAGTATTGCCTTTGAATAAAGAAATTCGCAGCCTGTACATTACCGGACCTCTGGCTGCCGATGCCAATGTTTTGCTGGGTAATTATTACGGTCTGAGTTCATCTCTTTCAACTTTTCTGGAAGGAATAGTCTCGAAACTGGGTCCCGGCAGCAAATGCGATTACAAACCGGGTATTCTGATGGATACCGACAATTTGAATCCCAGCGACTGGACTACGGGTGATGCCAAAAAAGCGGATGCCATAGTTGTAGTCTTGGGAGTTTCTCCTTTAAAAGAAGGAGAGGAGGGAGAATCTATTGCCTCTGCATACAAAGGCGATCGCCCCGATTTGAATTTGCCCAAAAACCAAGTAGATTATTTAAAGAAACTGCGTCGCAACAACAATAAACCCATTATTGTGGTCCTGACGGGAGGCAGCCCCATAACTATGCCCGAAGTGGCTGAGCTGGCCGATGCCATTTTGTTTGTATGGTATCCTGGTCAGGAAGGTGGAAATGCCTTGGGTGACGTTTTGTTTGGAGATATTAATCCTTCCGGCAGGCTGCCGATTACTTTTCCAAAATCGGTCGATCAATTGCCTCCTTACGAAGATTATTCCATGAAAGAGAGAACCTATCGCTATATGACTCAGGATCCTTTGTTCCCTTTTGGCTATGGCCTGAGTTACACAACTTTTGGCTATCAGGACGCCCGGCTTGAATCGACTAGCATCAAAAGAGGCCAGCCCCTGCGTGTGGAACTCAAAGTGGAAAATAAAGGAGATTGCCAGGGAGAAGAAGTTGTACAGTTTTATCTCAGTAAACCCGGTGCCGGGAGTGAAGGCCCACTCAGTTCGTTGATTGGTATTAAACGAGTAAAACTTGAGCCCGGTCAATCTCAGCTGGTTGAATTTGAGATCAGCCCCGAAGCAATGGCTTCAATTAATGAACAAGGAAAAAAGCAATTGCTCAAAGGTGATTATACCCTGATTGTATCAGCTGCTGCTCCAGTAAAGAGAAGTGCGGAACTGAACGTTAATAATCGCGTTGATCTGAATTTTCGATTGAAATAAGCTATGAACCCACTATACCACGTTGGAAGATATTCCCTGCTTATGTACAGGTGTTTTTCCAAACCTCAGCGCCTGGGGGTGTTTCTTAAGCAGACGCTCAAGGAAATTGACCGTCTGGGTGTAAGCTCTCTTTTTATTACTTTGATTGTTTCCCTGTTTATGGGGGCTGTAATGACCATACAAACCCAGAACAACATCGAGAATCCAATATTGCCCGATTATACCGTGGGTCTGGTCACCCGTGATACCTTGTTGCTTGAATTTTGCTCTATGGTTTTATGTTTGTTCCTTTCGGGAAATATCGGATCGAATATAGCTTCTCAGATAGGAACAATGAGAATTTCGGAACAAATTGATGCCATGGATATTATGGGAGTGAATTCTGCCAACTACATTATTCTGCCCAAAATTGCAGCGGTAGTGTTTTATGTTCCCATTTTGGTAGTATTCAGTATGTTTACCGGAGTGTTGGGCGGATTTCTGATAGCCGAATTTACCGACATCATTACCACCTCAAAATTTATTTTTGGTATACAATATTGGTTTATAGAGTGGTATGTCTATTATTCTCTGATAAAAGCGGCTGTTTTTGCATTTATTATTGCTTCGGTTTCGTCCTATTGGGGCTATTTTGTTAACGGAGGCACTCTGGAAGTAGGTAAAGCCAGTACCAGAGCAGTGGTTAGTAGCAGTGTGCTTATTTTGCTTGCTGACGTGATTTTAACCCAAATTTTGTTGCTATGATCGTAGTTAAAGATGTAAGCAAATCTTTTGTGAATGACGAACGTGTTTTGAAAAATATAAGCACAGTATTTCACAGTGGCAAAATCAACCAGATAATAGGACAAAGCGGTTCAGGTAAAACCGTTTTGTTAAAATGCATCATAGGCCTGCACACTCCCGATTCGGGCGATATTATTTACGATGGAAGAAACTTTGCCGGTTTATCAAAAAAAGAAAAAATGCAAGTTTGCAGTGAAATCGGCATGTTATTTCAAGGCTCGGCTTTGTTTGATTCTTTGACTATTCTGGAGAATGTTATGTTTCCTTTGACAATGTTCTCGGACAAGACCGATAAAGAACAACAGAACAGAGCTCGTTTTTGCCTGGAAAGAGTAGGTTTAAACAACACCGGTGATTTATATCCTTCGGAGTTGAGCGGAGGAATGCAAAAAAGAGCTGCCATAGCCCGGGCAATCTCACTCAATCCCAAATATTTATTTTGTGATGAACCCAATTCAGGCCTGGATCCTCTTAGCGCCATCAAAATAGATGAATTGATTGTTGAGTTGACCAAGGA
>JAAZGQ010000436.1 GCA_012511135.1 Bacteroidales bacterium
AGTTCGTAAATAATAGACTTTAGGTGCAGCTTCTTGGTGGTGATGACGGGAAAGCCCTCGCTTAGGTTAAAACGCATTTGGTGTCCGAATATACTGATAGTGCCGGTTCCGGTGCGGTCGTGTTTGACAACTCCTTCGTCGAGTACTCGCTGCAGCAAGTCTAAATATGCTTTCATCAGAATAATTTGTAGGTTGTTTTCAATACTTTGAACTCGCATCGCCGATTGATCTGGTCGGCAATTTCTTGTTGTTGCAAAGATAGTGTTTCTACAAATGATTCGTCCAAAAAACTGCCTTCTTTTAAGTAAGGATAATTGGTCTCCATGTATTTGTCGACCCTGGTTGGCTTGCTTTTTCCATAGCCCTGAGCGCTTAGACGTTCAGAGTCAATGCCGTATTTGACCAGGTAGTTGACGACAGATTCCGCTCTTTTTTTGGAAAGTTCAAGGTTGTATTCTTCGCTTCCTTTACGGTCGGTGTGAGCTCCTATTTCGATAGTAATATGCGGATTGTCCAGCAACAGTTTCAACAATTCCTGCAGAGCCGGCCCTGACTCAGGCCGGAGTTCCCAGCGATCGAATTCAAAAAAGATGTTTTCGATGCGTACAGGCAGATACAGAGAAGTCAGGCTAAAATTAACCACATAATTGCTGTCTTTATCGTTGGTGACAAATTGGTTGGAATAGTTCAGGTAAGATCTGCAGGTTGCAAGCATGGCGTATTCGGCATTTTTTTCAACCTGATAACTGTAGCTGCCGTCTCTGCGCGAAATCACTTTGGTATTGGTGCCTTTGTCGTTTACTATGCGGATACTGGCTTCCGGAATGGGTTCACCGAAACGATCTGTGACAAAACCACTGATTTGGGTCAATTGTTCAGGCTCTCCAAAAGACCAGATCTTGTCCCAGCCCCTGGGCTCGTTGCGGTTGGACGAATATAAACCTTTTTCTTTTTTGCCGAAAAAGGTAATTCCAAAATCATCAGCGTTAGAGTTGAGGTCATACATATTTTCCACGACCCAACTGCTGTCTTCTTCGAGATAAACAGCTTTGAAAATATCCAGGCCACCCAGTCCCGGCAAGGTGTTGGAAGAGAAATACAGGCTGCCGTCCGTTCTGATTGTCGGGAACATCTCATCGCCCGGAGTATTTATTTGAGGACCCAGATTTTCGGGCGGGCCAAAAGTCTTCTCGTACATGGGTGAACGCCAAATGTCCTTACCTCCGTAACCACCCTTCATGTCGGAAACATAATACAGATACAGTCCGTCGGGAGAAATGGCCGGATGGGCAAAAACCGCGTTGGTATCTCTGAAAATGCTCAGTTTCTCGGGTTCGCTCCATTGCTCTCCCGAACGTACCGAACGATAGATTTCGGCACTGGAACCCGAAAGTGCAGAGTCTGATTTGTTGACACAGCGGGTAAAATAAAGTATTTTGCCGTCCGGATCAAAACAGCCCACCCCTTCGTCAAACTCCGTATTGATAGCACCTTCAACGGGCAGAGGTTTTTCCCATTTTTCGTTTTGGTCGAGTTTCGTGATAAAAAAGTCGTTGTCGGGCAGGCCGGTAATTTTGCTTGGTTTCTTGCCTTCTTTTTGCACGGACGAAGAGGCAAAAAGCAGAGTCTTGTATTCTGCCGGAATTAATATGGGCGAAAAGTTGCTCCTTTTCAGATAGAGTTCCTGCAGTCTGTTTACTGTATATTTTTTTGGTTTGTTTTTCCATTCTTCGGCCAGGCGGCAGGATTCAAGGCCATTCAGAGCCTGCAGATCTTCGGGATGATTTTCAAGAAATTGTTGGTATTGAATGGTTGCAGCCTGGTATTTGCCGTTTTTTCTCAAAACTTCGGCATATTGCAAAAAGACAGTATCGTTGGGCAAGCCATAACGAATGGCTTTCATGTAAGCATTTTCGGCTTTGATTGACTGGTTGATGTAGCGATAACACTCGCCCTGCTTATAAGCAACCTCTGCCCTGGTCAGTTTCTCGGCGGAAGGAATGCGCCTGTATGCTTTGGTATAGATGCCTGCAGCGGCGTAATATTCGCCGTAGTCGTAATGCGCATCTGCTTTGCGGAGATCCCTGGTAACAGAGCAGGAAGCCAGAGTCAGCAGCAGCATAGCTAAAATATAGGTGAAGAGGTGACGCATACCTGATTAAACGTAAAGCACTGCTTCTTATTGTTGAAGATTCGCCCGGAGGAAACTTTTGATAAAATTTATTATTCGCTCTCTGGCTGAAGCTTTCCGGGGAACAGCAGAGAACTGTCGCCGTAACTCAGGAAACGGAAACCCTGATCGAGCGCATAGCGGTAAATACGCTTCCAGTCTTCGCCCACAAAAGCGGCGACTAGCAGTAGCAGGGTGCTTTGAGGCTGGTGAAAATTAGTCAGCATAGCCTTTACCAACCTGAAGCGATAGCCCGGAGCAATGAGTAATCGTGTAGAGGCACAAAAGCGATCTTGTTTATTGCGATCCATGTAATCAAGTACTGCCGATAAAGCTTTTTCTTTGGTGCAATCCTTATGATCAAGGTAGGGAAACCACTGGTCTATAACCATATCACCCGAATCATTTCCTTTGTTTTCGAGTAACTGTAAGCCAAACCAGTACAAACTTTCCAGGCTTCGTACAGAAGTGGTCCCAACCGCAATCAAAGGGTTTTTATTCTGCATTAATTCTTCGATCAGTTCACGCTCCACCGTAAAAAATTCCAAATGCATGGGATGTTCCTGTAAATGGGCAGACTTGACGGGTTGAAAGGTGGATGCGCTTACATGCAGGGTAAGTTCACGGCGCAGAATATTTTTCTGATCAAGTTTACTTAGTTCCTCTTCCGAAAAATGCAAGCCGGCCGTGGGAGCCGCAACCGAGCCTTTGATTTTGGAATAAACCGTTTGATAATTGCTCTCATCGCTGTTTTCTGACTCCCTTTTAAGATAAGGCGGAATGGGAATCACGCCTGCCAGCTCCAATACTTCGGAAAAATGGAGAGTCTTCTGAGCGCATTGCCAGTCAAAGCGGATGCACTGCAGGCGCCCGTTTTGCCCGGTGCGGGTGGCTTGCAGCTGAATGCTCAGTTCTCCTGAACGGAATTCCTTATGCAGGCTGTCTTCTTTCCATTTTTTGGAATTGCCGACCAGGCAAAACCATTCGCAACTGCCCAGAGCCTGAAAGCTTTGGACATAATCGGCAGGTTCGGCCGGTTCCAGACAAAAGATTTCTATACCCGCTCCGCTGCTTTTGTGAAACAACAAGCGGGCGTGAATCACTTTGGTATTGTTAAAGACCATCAGAGCCGGCGAGGGCAGGTGATCGGCAACCCGGCGGAAAACATCCTGCGACAGGTTTTTTCCGTCGTAAATCAAGAGTCGGGACGAATCACGAGGCACTGCCGGATATCTCGCAATGCGTTCATCCGGCAGGCCGTAATCGTAGTCTTTTATGTTAATCTTTTGTACCTCTTGCAACACTTGCTTCATGAATTACCAGATTGAAGCGCGTTGTTCTTTGGGCAGATACATTGCATCGCCCTCTTTCAGCTTAAAGGCTTCAACAAAAGCATCTATGTGGGGCAAAGCTCCATTCACCCTCCAATAGCCCAGAGAATGTGGATCTTCGGCTGTTCTGCGTAAGATTTCCTGTTCGCGGATATTGTTGGCCCAAACGTGAGCGTAGGCAATAAAGAAGCGTTGTGCCGGTGTCAATCCGTCAATGTTGTTGTTCAGCTTGTATTCTTCGGTTTTGGTATAAGCATTGAAGGAAACCTGCAGGCCGCCGTGGTCGGCAATATTCTCGCCCAAGGTGAATTTACCATTGGCATAAGTACCAGGGGCTACTTCTATCTGGTTAAAATAGTTCTCGAGGACTGCTGTGCGGGCCGCAAAATTTTCGGCATCTTCGGATTTCCACCAATTGGACAGATTGCCTTCCTTGTCGTATTGCCGGCCCTGATCATCAAAACCGTGAGTCATTTCGTGTCCTATCACCACCCCAATGGCTCCATAATTGACGGCATCATCGGCGTTCATATTGAAGAAGGGAGGCTGCAAAATACCGGCAGGAAAGCAGATTTCGTTGGTTGTAGGATTGTAGTAGGCATTTACGGTCTGAGGGTTCATAAGCCATTCTTCTTTGTCAACCGGTTTGCCTACTTTGTGCATGCCTTCGTTGAAAGCAAAAAGCGAAGCCCGGCAAACATTCTCCCAATACGAATCCTCTTTAACTTCAAGACTGCTGTAATCTTTCCATTTGTCGGGATAGCCGATTTTAACATGAAAAGTGCTGAGTTTTTCCAGGGCTTTTTCTTTGGTTTCTTCGCTCATCCATTCCAGAGAGTTAATTCTTTCACCCAGACTGAGCTGGAGATTATCTACCAGTTTGAGCATGCGTTCTTTGGCCTGGGGCGGGAAATATTTTTCAACATAAAGCTGGCCCAGGGCTTCTCCCAGGCTGCCGTTTATTACTCCAAGGGCTCTTTTCCAGCGGGCTCTCATTTCTTCACTTCCCGAAAGAGTACGGCCATAAAAATCAAAATTTTGCAAAGCGAGCTCGTCGCTGAGAAAATTGGCGGCTGAATTGATCAGGTTCCAGCTTAGGTAGTTTTTCAGGACATCCAGTTCGGTCTCCTTTATGATAGCTGCCACTTCGCTGATAAATTTTTCCTGGGCCACATTCAGTTCTTTGATTTCTTTGTTGCCAAGGCTTTCGAAATAGAGCTTCCAGTCCATTTGAGGGGCCAGTTTGCTCAATTCTTCCAGGCTCATTTTGTGGTAATTCTTGTAGGGATCGCGCAATTCTTCCTGACTTAACGAAGCTGCGGCAAGGCGGTTTTCGATAGCCATAACATCAGAAGCTGCTTTTTTGGCTTCTGTGCTGGTGTATCCGGCTAAAGCAAACATTTTTTCCACATGCTGCAGATAGTTTAAGCGCAGTTCCTTCTTCCGCTCATCCTGACTCAGATAATACTCACGTTCGCCCATACCCAGACCGCTTTGATAAGTGTGCAGCAGGTTCATAGAGGCGTTCATGTCGTCAGCACCTACATACAAAACAAAGAAGGGAAAAACGCCTCTTTTTTGCATGCTGGCCAGATGGGTCGTCAGGGCCTCTTTGTTTTCGAGCGTTTGTATTTGTTCCAGATCCTTACGAATGGGCTCAGCACCTTCGGCATTCAGCTTAGTGCTATCCATGGCTGTGTGATAAAGTAAGGCCATTTTTTGGGCCACGCTGCCTTCGGGATGTGTACTGCCTTCGAGTTCAAGAACGAGTTCTCTCAATTGTTTTTGGGTATTTTCGGCCAATTGGTCAAAACTACCGTAACGGGCGTATTCAGCCGGAAGTGGATTTTTTTCAATCCAGCCTCCGCAGGCATATTGGTAAAAATCCTGAGCCGGCGACATGGTGGTGTCCAGGTCAGTCAAATCGATACCCGGAACGCCGGATGTTTTTTTGTCTATACAGCTACTCATGCAAAGTCCTGTAATAATTAGGGTGAATACTACTTTTTTCATTGCTCATATAATTAATTGTTTTTTAATGTTTCCATTTCTGTGGCGGCCATTTCCCAATAACTAAGGGCGTTGTCCAGGGCCTTCTTGTCCCGGGTGTATTGTTCGTGCAGTTCCGGACGACAGGCTCCTTCGGGAGTGTTTAATTCGTTTTGTGTCAACTCGAGTTGTTTTTCGAGTTTGCTCACTTCGTCTTCGTGTTCCTGAAGCCGTTTTTCAAGCTTTTTTATTTTTCGGTTAAGGGCTTTGCGTTCAGCGTAGTTGTTGCTTGCAACAGGAGTTTCGGGAACTTTTGCGTAGGCTTGTTTCTCTTTGTTGTTTTTTGTGCTTGTAAATGTATCGGCAGTTTTAGTTTCGGCTGTTGTTTTGTCGTTGTTAGAAACAGCATTCAAGGGGTTTTGCTCGAGCTGCTTTAGGTTGTCCAATTTCTTTTTCTCGAGAAATTGATGAATATCGCAAAGATGTTCACGTACTTTTTGCTGGCCGAATTCGTAGACCTTTTCGACCAGACCGTCCAGGAATTCGCGGTCGTGTGACACCAGAATTACGGTGCCTTCAAAGGCTTTTATGGCAGCTTTGAGCACGTCCTTGGATGGCATGTCCAGGTGGTTGGTTGGCTCGTCCAGAATAAGCAGGTTAGCCGGCTCCAGCAAGAGGCGTATCATGGCCAGTCGGCTGCGTTCGCCTCCCGAAAGCACCTTGACTTTTTTGTCAGAGGCTTCACCTCCAAACATAAAAGCTCCCAGAATATCACGGATTTTTGTCCTGACTTCGCCCGTAGCTACGCGGTCGACGGTTTCAAAAACACTCAGTTTTTCGTCCAGAAGCTGAGGCTGATTTTGTGCAAAATAAGCAATCTTGACTTTGTGCCCCAGTTTGATGCTGCCTTCGTAGGGTATTTCGTTCAGGATGCATTTGACCAGGGTGGATTTGCCTTCGCCGTTGCGGCCTACAAAGGCGACTTTTTCGCCCCGGCGGAGGCTAAGCTGTACATCCCCAATCACCAGATGCTCTCCGTAGGATTTGCTCAACTGTTCTATTATCACCGGGAAACTGCCGCTGTGTGGTGCCGGAGGAAAGCGTAAGTGCAAACGACTGTTGTCCTGCTCGTCTATTTCGATCCTTTCGATTTTTTCGAGCTGTTTAATACGCGACTTTACCTGGACGCCTTTGGTTGCTTTGTAGCGAAAACGCTCAATAAAGGATTCGGTGTCTTGTATCAGTTTTTGCTGGTTTTCGTAACTGCGCATCTGTTGTTCCCGCATTTCTTTGCGAAATACAACAAAGCGGGAATAGGGTAACTTAAAGTCGTAGATGCTGCCCAGCGACAATTCGATGGTTCTGGTACAAACGGCATCCAGAAAAGCCCGGTCGTGCGATACCACAATGACAGCTTTGCTGTTTTGGGCCAGAAAATTTTCGAGCCATTGTATGGATTCAATATCCAGATGGTTGGTGGGTTCGTCCAGCAAGAGCAGGTCGGGTTTTTGTAGCAGCAATTTGGCCAGCTCAATGCGCATGCGCCAGCCACCGCTGAATTCGCCTGTAGAGCGCTCAAAATCACTGCGTTCAAATCCCAGGCCCAAGAGAGTTTTTTCAATTTCTGCTATATAATTGCCGGAATCGGTCATACTTAGGATCTGACTTTTCTGATCCAGCTTTTCGATAAGCCGGTGGTAGTCTTC
>JAAZGQ010000437.1 GCA_012511135.1 Bacteroidales bacterium
AAAATGGAGGGCTTGCGTTTCTTCGGGAAAAAGTCGGTCTTCATTAACTGGATAGTAGAATTTGGAGAACTGTCAGATTTTGAATATCAAAACAGGATAGTTCGTGTTTGTTACCAGAATCTTTCAGGCAACGATAAACAAGCTTTGCTTAATGTTGCGGATTCTGACGGAAAAATTCTTTTTGAGCAGGAAATCACTTTGTCAAAAACTACCGGTAAATGGGCTTTATCCAAAACCACTTTGCCTTCGGATTTGAAGGGAAAACTTGTAGTCAGCCTTAGTTCGTCCGATCTCACCGAGATAGTAGTAGACGCTTTGGAAGTACTCTAGAGATCAGGGTTTAAGTAAGCCCATTTTCCCATCTTCGGTAAGCAAAACAGCATCAAAACTCATTTTTTTGCAGGTTGCACTGTTGTAAAAACGTACCAGGGCTTTGCCCGTGCTGTCGGTTTTGAGTTCGGGATTCCAGTACAATGTTCGTCTATGGTCCTGAGGGTCACTCATCAGAACCCGATCGTATTTGGGATGGAAAAATTCTTTTACACGGCTGTATCCCTGCAAGGTGGTTTTTCGGATGCCCAGGGGATCGATATTGCGGTGACGATCTTTGTAGCGATAGATATGCACATAGACTCTGCTCTTCATGCTGGCTACTGCCTCTATGGTTTCATGCAAAAGATTAGGACTTTGGGATTCCACTATGGCGATATTTTCTACCTCGTCCACATAGGGCATTTCTTCGGAATTCATGCCAATGCTGTATAAATCTTCGAGGATAAAGACGACCTCTTTACCTTTGTATTGCATTATTTCTTCCATTGAGTCGGTGTTGCTGTTGTATTTTTGGCCCATCCAGAAGTAGGGATTGATCTGGGTAAGAAAGATGGGAATGCTAGAGTATTCATCTTCTGCCTGATCGCGGATGACATCCAATTCCTTTTCGACGGTATAAACAACACTGGCCTCTCCGGTACTCAGCTGATCTGTACGTCTTCGTTTAATTTCCGCCTGAGGCAGCAGGACTTCTCCTGGTAATACTGTTATTTTTGAGCTGTCTATGGCGTTTAGCAGTGTACTACTGCCGGTGTTTTTTGGGAAACGAAATCGTTCGTAGACGGGAGCATCCTGCTCGTAATAAGAAATGACTCCGGGTACAGGGCTGAACAACCTGTCCAATATTATCCGATGGTTCTTGCGTTTTTCGCCATCCTTGATCTGAAGCGATAGATTCCAGGTATCTGTAAAGTCAAACAGGAAATTGAAAGCTCCCAGCGAATCAGTCAGACAATTTCCGTAATAGGCCGTGCTGTCGGAAGTCATCCAAATGGTCACCAGAATATCTTCTTTGGGCTTTTTGAATAGCTGACTGAGAATTTTGCCCTGTAATAAAATGCCTTCTTCTATGGGATGTGTGGCTTCGAATGTTTTGCTGCCGGTCATTATTTCCCAATCATATCGTTTCCAGCCCTGAATAAGCATCAGTAAATCAAGGGCTCTGTTGCGTCTCAGGTCTTCTTTTTCAAAATACCAGGCCGGATTGCGGATATAGCCTTTGAGTTCGGAAGCAAGAAGTAAATCGCTGTAGATATCGATTAGTGGGGCATTCTTAAGATTTTCAGAAGCGTCGCGTACCGACAGAACCAAGGGGCCGCCGGCCGGCAGCAAATTTTTAGTGCTGTCTTTCTTCAAGGAGCTGTCAATAGCTTCTACCTGAACTTCGAGTCTGACCGGACGAAACGCATCCAAATGCTCGTTTAGTTGTTTTACAGTGATGTTGTATTGCTGTGGGTCGTATACCGGATTCCTGACAAAGACCAGACGTTCGGCCAATATTTCTCCCTTTCGGTTGAAAAGAGTAATTTGCTGAACTCCCGAGGGCAAAGCTTGTTTGGGTATCTGAAAAACCTGTTCAGATTTTGCCTGCAGTACCGCCCGGGCATAAATCTTTCCCCGGCAGGTCAGAGCCAGGCCTATGGAGTC
>JAAZGQ010000438.1 GCA_012511135.1 Bacteroidales bacterium
CCGTAGGCAAAACCCACCTGAGCAGTACTAAGGCCCAGGCCTCCGACCTCAGTATTGTCCAGCAAAAAAGGCGAGGCAATCTTGACCAGTTGAGCTTCCGAAAAACGGTAGAGCAGCATAAAAGCAATAGCCGTAAGTATGTGTTTCTTTTGGAAAAAACTTTTGAAACTCAACAGCATATCCTGCCAGAGCTGTTTATAGGTCATGGCTTTGCGCTCAGAGTCGCTCTGCGGACGGGGCAGGACAAAAGCATGGTAAATACCTAATAAGATAAAAAAGATAGCCATTACCAAAAAGACCAGCATCCAGGCGTAGGGTATTTGTTCCATGCCAAAGGGATTGCCGGGCTGTTCTTCGAGTTTGCCGGCCAGAATAATAATCAGCCCCTGTCCGGTAATCATGGCCAGGCGATAAAAGGTATTTCGTATGCCAATAAAAAAAGCCTGTTGTTTGGTTTCCAAACCATGCATGTAAAAGCCGTCGGCCGCTATATCGTGGGTGGCCGAACTAAAAGCCATCAGCCAGAAAAAAGCCATACTGGCCTGAATCCAAAAGGGGGTAGGCAGACTGAAAGCCACGCCTCCCAAAAAGGCTCCTATCAGCAGCTGCATCAGTACTATCCACCAGCGTTTGCTTTTGAGAATATCCACAAAAGGACTCCAAAGAAACTTTATGGTCCAGGGCAGGTAGAGCCAGGCGGTATAAAAGGCGATGTCGGTGTTGGACATGCCAAAGCGCTTGTAGAGTATCACCGAGATGGTCATTACGGCTACATAGGGCAGGCCTTCACCAAAATACAAACTGGGAACCCAGATCCAGGGAGAAGCTTTTTTTGTTGTTTTTTCAAAAACCATATAGTTTCTTTATTTGAGTGTTAGGATAGTAATGTTCAAGTATTTGTTCAAATCTATATCCCTGTTCGGCCATAACGGCAGCTCCAATCTGACAGAGCCCTACACCGTGTCCCCAGCCGGCTCCGTGTAGTACAAATTGCCGTACCTTGCCTTGCGCATCCTTTGCTTTTTCTACCACAAAAGCCGAACTGTAGAGATGTGTTTTTGACAGACAGCGGCGTATTTCGAGTTCTTTGCCAATAATCAGACTGCCTTTGCTGCCGCTTATTCTTAAGCGAACAATTCGGCCTGAGCCGCCTCTTTCTACGGCTTCCAGATCGCTCAGCAAGCCCAGGTCCAGGCCGGAACGCAGTTTAAACAATTCGGAAAGCTCTTCGACGTCGTAAGGTATTGTCCAGCGAAAGAAGTCTCTGGTTTGCAAATCATAGTCTTTGAGCACCTGTTTTAGAACAGCCTGATTGCCGGTATTGCAAAACGAAGGCGGATTGCCCCGTATAAAGCTCGGGAGGTCTGCATAAGTGCTTTGATCCGGAGCCGGTATCAAATCGGGTTTTGAAATCAGATAGGGCAGCTTAGTGTCGGCCCAACAGCTCTCGAAGTTTTCGGTAAGACCACCACAACATTTTGAGAAACGGGCATCGCAGATGTCATCGTTCGAGCAGAGCACCATACCTATGGTAGAGCGGAGCGCTGTTTTTACCTGAGGAGTATCGGCTTCCAGGATGCCCTGATAACGTTGGCAATGATCGTCGGCGCAAACGTCAAATTGAGTGTGTGCTTCGCGTTCGTACCAGCGAATCCGTTCAATCGGTCTTTCAGAAGTGCTTTCCCGGCCAGAAGGGCTGGCTGTAGGTGGTTCTTGTTTTTCCTCTGCGGGCTGGCTCGTCTTTTTTTCGTTGAAGCTTGCCGTTTGGGTATTTGTACCCAGCTGAGCCAGCAGCCAGCTGCGCGAAATGACGGCGTGTGCTTTGAGAAATTCCGGGCTGGCTTCTGCGTTCATTTCGGAAGCGATAACGCTGTATAAATATCTCTCCAGGGCAATGCGGTTGATGGCCAGCAAGTGTTTGTTTTCTGTCTTAATCAGCAAAGCTCCCTCGAAACACTGCTTCAATTCCTGCTCCCAGTGAAACTCTATTCCAATGCGGACATTACAAAGACTAAAGCGCCCGGAATCAGACTCAGGCTCAAAACTTAAGCTTGCGAACGTCTTGTTTTCAAACTGAACCAATCCGTCTTCGCAGGAGCAGGAATAGCTGCCCTGAGGCACTGAACCATACTCAATCCTTTTTGAACCATCTTTTTGATATCCAATAACTTTATGGCTTGAATGCAGCACAAAGTCTAGCTTTTCGCGGCTTAAAATGCCTACTTCAATCAGCGGTTGAGAGTGAATATCCAGTATTTTCATATTGCCTGGGGTTTGTTGGGCAGATGCAGGGCTTTCCAGGCTTCGGAAATATCCCTGTATGCCTGTCTGGACAAGCTGACTTCAGTGTAAATCTGAGTTATAAGTCCGGGCTCCGGTTTGTCGAAATCTTCGGGCCTGACCAGGATGATTTGTCCGCCCATTTCAACAGATGCAGGACTGATCATGATTTGTTGCTCGCCTGTTTCGAAGTAACAAGCCGGCCGGTGTTTGCTGCGGGCAAACAAAACA
>JAAZGQ010000439.1 GCA_012511135.1 Bacteroidales bacterium
TTGCTGGAGGGCTCAAGGCCGACCTTGGGCGTTGTGGCCGCAGGAGTCAGTTTTGAACAGATATACAGCAAATTGCCCGATAGCCTTTCAACTCTGCCCTGTTATCGGTTTATCCCTAATACGGCCATAGCCTTGAGAGAAAGTATGAGTTTGCTGTCGGCGGCCAATACCAGTCCCGAACAAGACAAACTGATGATGGATTTGCTCGGACAACTGGGCAAAGCTGTACTCATTCCCCAGGAAATGCTGGCTGCCGGCACTTCGCTGACCTCCTGCGGCACAGGTTTTGCTCTGCAGTTTATCAAAGCCAACGTTCAGGTGGCCATCGAGATGGGTTTCAGCCCCGAGCAGGCCACCGAATTGATAGCCCAAACCGTCAAGGGAGCCGCCGAACTGCTGCTCGAAAACAAGACCACCCCCGAAGTGGAAATTCGCAAAGTCACCACGCCCGGAGGGATTACCATCAGGGGCTTGAACGAAATGGAAGCCTCGGGTTTTACGGCTTCGGTCATCAAAGGCATCAAAGCCAGTTTACTTTGAAACTATGTACATTTATCGCCGAGTCGTTGTAAAAATTGGCAGCAATGTCCTCACCCGCAAAGACGGGACCCTGGATGTTACCCGGATGTCTGCTCTGGTTGATCAGCTGGCCGAGCTACACAAAGCCGGGCTGGAACTGATTCTGGTTTCATCGGGAGCCGTGGCAGCAGGACGCAGCGAAATTCAGGCCTCACGCAAACTCGGACAGGTAGAGCAAAGGCAACTATATTCTGCCATTGGACAGGCCATTCTGATCAATAAGTACTACGACCTTTTTCGTGATCACAATATCGTGTGTGGACAGATACTGACCACCAAAGAAAACTTTGCGGACCGGCGGCATTACCTCAATCAAAAAAACTGCATGGAGGTGATGCTCGAAAACAAGGTGATTCCCATTGTTAACGAAAACGATACCGTCTCTGTTACGGAGCTGATGTTCACCGACAACGACGAACTTTCGGGCCTGATTGCCGGAATGATGAACGCAGAATTGCTGCTTATACTCAGCAACGTTGACGGCATCTACAAAGGACATCCCGACGATCCCCAGTCAGAATTGATCAGAGAGATTTTGCCCAAACAAGAACTAAGACAATTCATCAGCACCGACCGTTCGGCCACCGGCAGGGGCGGTATGCGCACCAAATACAACATCGCCTCCAAGCTGGCCGAAGAAGGCATCCGGGTAATTATAGCCAACGGGAAAATTGAAAACATCATTCCTGACCTGCTCAGCCCCAAACCCCGCAATAAACATAGCCTGTTCCTGCCGGCCGAAAAGACTTCTGCCATCAAAAAATGGATTGCCCATTCCGAAGGCTTCGCCAAAGGCGAAGTACACATCAACCAGGGCTGCGCATTTGCTTTGATGCAAAATCAGGCCAGCTTATTGCCGGTGGGTATTGAACGCATCGGGGGCGAATTCGAAAAAGGGGATATTGTGCGAGTCGTTGACCACGAAGGTCGTCAGATCGGAGTGGGCAAGATTCGTTGCGACAGCAAAGCCGCCCGGAGCCTCATCGGTTCCAAAGGACAAAAAGCCCTTATTCATTACGATTATTTATACCTGGAATAATGAAGCTCGAAAACAAATTCAAAGCGACAAGGCAAGCCTCCAGGCTGTTGAGTGATTTTAGCGACCAGGAAGTCGGACAATTGCTGACAGACCTGGCTGCCGAAGCCGAAGCGCAGATTCCTTACATTCTGAGCGAAAATCAAAAAGACCTGGATCGGATGGATCCCGCTGATCCCAAATACGACCGGCTCAAACTCAGCACCGAACGCATTCAGGGCATAGCTGCCGATATGCGTCAGGTGGCCGCTTTGCCTTCGCCACTGGGCGAAAGATTAAGCCAGGAACAGTGTCCCAACGGGATGCTAATACAGAAGGTCAGAGTAGCTTTCGGTGTGATCGGTGTCATTTACGAAGCCAGACCCAACGTGAGTTTTGACGTATTTTCACTTTGCATAAAAACAGGCAATGCCTGCATACTCAAAGGCGGTTCCGACGCTGAATATTCAAACACAGCCATCGTGGGGCTGATACAGCAACAACTGCTCAGGCATGGTTTCCCCCGGGAAGCAGTCTTACTTTTACCACCGGAACGCCAGGCCACCGACGAACTCATGAAGGCAACCAGCTATGTCGACCTGATCATCCCCAGAGGCAGCCAGTCTTTGATCAACCACGTACGCAGCCATTCGCTGGTGCCGGTTATAGAAACCGGTGCAGGCATATGCCATACATACGTGGACAGCTCTGCCGACACTCAAA
>JAAZGQ010000050.1 GCA_012511135.1 Bacteroidales bacterium
CCAGGGTGAGGGCTTCACTTTTGGGATGCGAAAAAGAGGTGGAATTAAAATCCAATTTCATTCCATTTTCTTTGGCCCATTGCATCCAGCTTTCGAAATGCTTGGGTTCCAGTTGGTCGCGATCTACAAATTTACCTTGGAAATCTCCATAAATTGCATGTAGATTTAAACGATGTTTGCCGGGTATAAAGGAAGTAGCCTTTTTGATATCTGCCCTCAATTCCTCAATATTCCTGGCTTTGCCGGGGTAATTTCCGGTAGACTGAATACCACCGGTGAGTTCTCCATCGGGGTTTTCAAATCCACTCACATCATCGGCCTGCCAGCAGTGCAGAGAAAGGGATATTTTCTGGAGTTTCTCCAAGGCGGCATCCACATCGACACCAACGGCTGCATAACGTTCTTTGGCAATATCAAATGCCTGTTGAACAAGTTTTTCTTTTACCATAATGTTTTAGTTTTAAAATTAATGATTATATCTTGATTATATTCAAATATTTTTGATATGCCAGTGACCAGGTAATGGTATCCTGAGGAAGGAATACTTCTGGTGTAATAGAGGAGGAAATCAACGTACGCATCTCTTGTAAATTTTCAACCACTCCCAAAGCTTTGGCCTGCATCATCACATTACCAATGGCAGTAGCCTCAATTGGGCCTGCCACTACGGGCAAGCCGATGGCATTGGATGTAAACTGGTTCAACAGGCGGTTTTGTGCACCTCCTCCAATGATGTGCAACTTTTCAATCTTGAAGCTGGCCACGTTTTGCAACTTATTCAATACGTAGTTATATTTAAGTGCCAAACTATCAAAAATACAACGGATGAATTGGGCGTGGTTCTGTGGAATAGGCTGCGCGGTGGCTGTGCAATAATTTACTATTGCCTTGACCATACTGGCCGGATTGGCAAAGGAAGGATCGTCGGGATCAACCAGCGAACGGAAACCATCGGCCGAAGAGGCCAGTTCCACTATCGTCGGATAGGAATAGGATACGCCCGACTTTTTCCACTCTTTACGACATTGCTCCAACAACCACATACCAGTGATGTTTTTCAGGAAGCGGGTGGTTCCGTCTACCCCGCCTTCGTTGGTAAAATTCATCTGAAAGGATTCTTCATTGATGATGGGCTCCCGAACTTCTATTCCCATAAGGGACCAGGTGCCGGAACTAAGATAGGCGAAATTCTTGTTTTCGGCCGGAACCGAAGCTACTGCCGATCCGGTATCGTGTCCGGCTACTGCAATGACAGGAACCTTACCCAATCCGCTTTCTTCGGCCAGGACATCGCAAAGCGGGCCAATCACCACACCCGGATCCGTTATTTCCGGTAATATATCCGGATTAATACCGGCGGCTTCGAGCAAGGAAGAATCAAACTGCCTGGTACGGGGATTCAGCATTTGCGAAGTTGAGGCAATGCTGTATTCGCAAACCATTTTGCCGGTCAGCATATACGACAGGGCATCGGGCATGAACAAAATTTTGTCGGCGGCTTCCAGGGCAGACGAATTTTCCAATTTGGCAGCGTAAAGCTGAAACAAACTGTTGAAATTCATAATCTGGATACCAGTTCGATTGTATACTTCTTTGCGGGAAATCAATTCAAAATACTTATCGGGGATTCCCTCGGTATAGGGATCTCTATAGGCTCGGGGACAACCAAGAAAAGTTCCGTCCTTGCCGACATATACAAAATCCACTCCCCAGGTGTCAATACCGATGGCATCAATTTTCTGTCCCGAAGCTGCTGCCGCTTTTAAGCCGGTCTTGAGCGATTCATAAAGTCCGAAAATATTCCAGTACGATTTGCCGTTGATGGGCATAATAAGATTGGGGAACCGGGTTAATTCTTTCATGTCCAGCTTACCTTCTCCCAGCGTTCCTAAAATGGTTCGTCCGCTGGTGGCTCCCAGGTCAAAAGCTAAAAAATTGTATGTACGCATTCTGTGGTTTATTTGAGATGCAAAAACATCTCGTTTCATTATTGAATTGTCAGTGTTATTACCGATTTGGCAGGAACTGTCAGGCTAAGTTCGCCCTTATTGATTTTGGCTTTTTTGAATTCTTTGAGTGTAATCTTCTCTGCGTCTTCAAAAGTGTTTTTGTCCGTAAGATTGTCGGAACTCAGGATAATTCCGCTTACATTTTTCGCATTAACGCCCTTCAACAAACAAGAGGCATCTATATCGTTTTTGGGATCGATGTTAACAATAGAAACATGAATCACTCCCTGAGCGTCTTTAGAAGCACTTACATTCAGAGCCGGTAAAGATCTGTTGGCCAGTCTGTACATCGGACTCAGCATCTCGACCGAAATATAGGTGGCGTCGTGATGCACTTTGTACATATCGTAAATATGATAGGTAGGCGTAAGTACCATTTTATCTTCTTTGGTCAGAATTATTGCCTGCAAAACATTGACCATCTGGGCAATATTAGCCATACGGACACGATCACAATATTTATGGAAAATATTCATAGTAGAGGCACAAAGCAAAGCATCGCGCAAGGTATTTTGCTGATAGAGGAAACCGGGATTGGTGCCGGGTTCCACATCGTACCAGGCTCCCCATTCGTCAACGCAAAAAGCCACTCTTTTTCGGGGATCGTACCTGTCCATTATGGCTACGTGATTGCCAATGAGCTCATCCATGAACAAACTTTTTTCCATCGTAGTAAAATATTCATCTTCGGTAAAATCGGTAGCTGAACCCTTACCTCCGGGTCCCCAGCCTTTGGGAACGGTATAATGATGAAGTGAAAGGCCCCACATTTGTCCTGCGCCGACATTCTTCATCATCACCTCTGTCCAGTTGTAGTCGGCAGAATTGGCTCCTCCGGCTATCTTTAACAAACGGTTATCACCATAATTCCTGCAATAGGTAGCATAATTCCGGTATAAATTGGCATAGTACTCCGGGGTCATATTTCCTCCACAACCCCAGTTTTCGTTACCTACTCCCCAGAATTTCACTTTCCAGGGCTTGTCGCGTCCGTTCTCCCGGCGCAAATTGGCCATGGGTGATTCACCATCGAAAGTAATGTATTCTACCCACTTGGACATTTCTTCGACTGTCCCGCTGCCCACATTGCCACAAACATAGGGCTCAGTGCCTACCAATTCGCAATAATTCAAAAATTCGTGAGTTCCAAAGGAATTGTCTTCGACCACCCCACCCCAATGGGTGTTTATCATTTTAGGACGACTTTCTTTTGGTCCAATGCCGTCTTTCCAGTGATACTCATCGGCAAAACAACCTCCCGGCCAGCGCAGATTAGGAATCTGAATGTGTTTGAGGGCTGCGATAATATCGTTGCGATAACCATCGGTGTTGGGTATCGGGGATTCGGGTCCTACCCAAATACCACCGTAAATACAGTTACCCAGATGTTCGGCAAAATGTCCGTAAATGTGTTTGCTGATTTGCGCACCGGGTTGATCGGCATTGACAACCAGATTAGCCTTTTCTGCAGAAACAGTCAAAGCTGTAATACTTAAAACAGCTGTCAGAACAAAAAGGTGTTTTTTCATAGTGATAAGATTAGTTATTTAAAAAATGCTTTATGCAGCAAAGATAATTTTTTTCTCTATACACAGCAAGCCTGCAGGGCTTTCATGGCGATTTCCAGGACAGAGCGGGGACAAGCAATATTTATGCGCATATGCTGCTCCCCTCCGGGTCCGAAAATACTGCCTTCGCTAAAACCCAGACCGGCTTCATGTACCAATTTGTGTTGCAAGGCCTTGTGCTCCAAACCCAGAGCCGAGAAATCCACCCATACCAGATAGGTGGCCTCGTGGCGATAAAGCCCGAGAGAGGGCAGTTGACGCGTGATAAAATCGTTTAAGTAAAGCAGATTTCCGTGTAAATAGTCCAACAAGTCATCGAGCCAGGCTTCGCCATGAGTATAGGCCGCTTCCAGGGCTGCATCGCCAAAAGTATTACCCAGGCTGACATGTAAAACTTCGTTGCTTATTCTGATAAAAGATTTTCTCAACTCAGGATTGGGAATTATAGCCTCCGAACTGGCCATGCCGGCCAGATTAAAACTTTTGCTGGGAGCCATAAAAGTAATGGTATTATCGGCTATTGCTTTGCCCAGGCCGGCCATGGCTGTATGTACAAAACCTTGCATTATCAAATCGGAATGAATTTCGTCAGATACCACCAGACATTGGTATTTCAGGCAAAGTTCTCCCAGCCTTTGCAACTCTTCTTTAGTCCAGCATCGACCAACAGGATTGTGGGGATTACACAATAACAGCATTTGGGCTCCCGACTTTAATTTTTCTTCCAAATCGGCAAAATCCATACTGTATTGATCCTCATTACGGATCAGCTTATTGTGGAGCAATACCCGGTTTTGCCTTTCGACCACATAATAAAAGGGGTGGTAAACAGGGGGCTGTACTATTATCTTGTCACCCGGCCGGCTGAAAGCCTGCACAGCCATTGCCAGACCGGAGACAACTCCCGGACTGAAACAAATCCATTCTTTTTCTATATCCCAGGCATGTCGTTTGTGCATCCAAGCCACTATGGATTGGTAAAAAGCATCGCTGTGGCCGAAATAGCCAAAAACAGGATGTTCCAGTCGTTTCCTTATTGCCTGCATAACAACTTCAGGACAAGGAAAATCCATGTCGGCCACCCAAAGCGGCAGTACATCTTCGCGACCAAAAACGACGGCACAGGCGTCGTGTTTCAGACTGTTGGTGTTGCGCCTGTCTATTATTTCATCAAAATTCGGCTTCATCTCTTCTGCGGCTTATTTCCTGACCTGGGCAGCAATAGCCCTGATGTGGGCAGGCGTGCTGCCACAACAACCACCTATGATATTGGCTCCGGCAGCCATAAGATCCGGCACAGAAGCGGCCATCTCTTCGGGAGATTCAGGAAAAATGGTTTTACCCTCTTTATAGATTGGCAGGCCGGCATTGGCCTGAATTAAAACCGGTATTTCTGTGTTCACACTGCGAATCTCACGTACGATGTCGATCATTCCTTTGGAACCGTTACCGCAATTGCTTCCTATCACAGAAGCTCCAGCTTCGATCAAGGGCTGTATCATGTCGGCCGGTGCAATACCCATCATGGTTTTGTATCCACCGCCAATAAGAGGGTCGAAAGTCATAGTGCACAGTACTTCCAGGCCTGTTTTAGCTGCCGCACGAACAGCAATCACGGCTTCTTCCAGATCGGTCATGGTTTCTATTACTATGGCATCGGCCCCTCCTTCTTTGAGAGCCAGGCATTGTTCGTAAAATACCTCGAACAGTTCATCGGCACTTATGTCGCCCATCATCAAAAACTTGCCCGTGGGACCCACCGATCCCAGCACAATTTTGTCCGGACCGGCTGCCTGCCTTGACAAAGTTGCTGCTGCACGGTTGATTTCATAAGCCCGGTCTGCCAGTCCATAGTGTGCCAATTTGCAGGAATTACCTCCAAAACTATTGGTTTCGGTCATATCGGCACCGGCTTCCAGATAACTGCGGGCTATGTCACTAACTGCTTCAGGATGGTCTATATTCCATAGTTCCGGACAGGCACCGGCCTTCAGGCCTTTGGCTTGCAAAAAGGTTCCCCAGGCTCCGTCGGAAACCAGGTATTTTTTCTTTTTGAGCAATTCGAGTATTTTTCCCATAGTACGTTAGATCTACGGACAAAAATACGGGAAAAAATCAGAAACAGCGAGAAAATTCCGGATTAATCAAAACGAATGGCTTTTACCGGACTAATCCTGGCCACAAGAGCCGAAGGCCCCAGCACCATGAGCAATGATGCTAACAAAGTACCCAGATTGAGCAATAAAATATACCAGAGATTTAATTCCACGGGAACAGCATCAATATAGTATACTGCAGGATCTAGTTTAAGGATGCGGAAGAAATACTGTAACAAGCAGAGCCCCAGACCCAGCACATTGCCCCAGAGCATACCCTTGCCAATCAAAAAAGAAGAAAGATACAAAAAGACCTTGCGTACCGAAATATTGTCAGCACCCATAGCCTTGAGCATACCAATCAAATTAGTACGTTCCAGAATCAGGATCAGCAAGCCGGAAATCATGTTAAAACCCGACACAAAAATCATCAGCAACAAAATCAACCATACATTCATATCCAGCAAATCTAGCCAGCCGAACATGTCGGGATTCAGGTCATACACCGACTGTATCATGTAGGAATTACCTTGCAGATTGCCCGTTTTAAATAGCAAATTATACACATCGCTTTCTACCTGAGGCAATTCCCGGATATTATCCACAAAAATCTCAAGGCCTCCTGCCTGCCCGGGATCCCAGTTATTCAATTTAACAATTTGTCTGTCGTCGACCAGGGCAAAGACTTTGTCAAATTCCGCAAAATGGGTATCAAAAATTCCGCACAATTCCCATTGACGGGTATACAATTGTTCGTCCCGGGTAAAATAGCAGAGCAATTTATCTCCGGGTTTCAATTTTAAGCGACGGGCCATTTTGTCGGAAAGCAAAATCTGTGTAGAAGGCAGGCTGTCGTTTAGTTCCGGTAAGTATCCTTCAAGCAAATATTGCTGAAGAAAATTCCAATCAAAATCCGGAGAAAATCCCTTAAAAACAATTGTTTGAAAAGATTCCGGGGTTTTAATGATTCCGGGCTTGGTGGAAAAACGCTGCACATGGCGCACACCGGGTATGGCTTTTAGCTGTTCAGGAAGCTTTTCGGGCAGCTCCATGGCAGCCATCTCGTAGGAATAATTCGATTGATAACTGGTAACCTGAATATGAGAACTCAGACCTATGATGTTTGTTTCCACCTGACGCTTAAATCCAACCACCACGGATACAGCAATCAACATCACCGCCAGGCCCACTGCGATACCCATAGTAGCTATGCGTACAGCCGGACGTGATACTTGCTTTTGATCTTCGGTTTTGAAGAATAAGCGTTTTGCTATAAAATACTCTAAACTCAAATTTCAGAACTTACAGACATTTTTTTCGATGGCTACCAAATCGTGCTTCCCGCAATCAACTAGTTCGCCCGGGATATATTTCCAGCGCTTTTTCCAAAAGCATCATAGCCGTAGCCAGATCTTCTTTTTTCAGGACATAGGCCAGCCTCACTTCGTTCCTGCCCACATTGGGAGCCGAATAAAAGCCCGAAGCCGGGGCAATCATTATGGTTTTACGATCGTACTCAAAACTTTCGAGCAACCAGGCGCAAAAACGATCAGCGTCGTCAATGGGCAATCGGGCTACGGTATAAAAAGCACCCATGGGCATGGGTGAATAGCAGCCGGGGATTTTGTTTATGGCCTCAATCATAAAATTTCTGCGCGCCAGGTATTCTTCGTACACTTCTTCCATATAACTTTCAGGAGCATCCAAAGTGGCCTCGGCCACTAACTGCCCTATCAGGGGCGGACACAAACGGGCCTGACAAAACTTCATCACATTTTTGCGCACCTGCACATTTTTGGTAATCAGGGCTCCTATGCGGATACCGCATTCGCTGTAGCGCTTGGAAACCGAATCAATCAGAATAACATTATCGCGTATGCCTTCGAGATGAAAAGAAGAAATATGCGGAGCTCCTGTATAGCAAAACTCCCTGTAAACCTCATCCGAAAACAAATACAAATCGTATTTCTTAACCAGATCACGGATGTCATCCAATTCCTTGCGATTGTACAGATAACCTGTAGGATTGTTTGGATTACTAATCAATATAGCCCTGGTACGCGGGGTGATCATTTTTTCAAATTCCTCGGCCGGAGGCATGGCGAAGCCGTTTTCGATATTTAGCAAAAAAGGCCTGATCACAGCACCGCAAGACACGGCAAAGGCGGTATAATTGGCGTAGGCCGGTTCCGGAACTATGATTTCATCCCCCGGATCCAGACAGGCCATCATGGCAAAGAGAACCGCTTCGGATCCCCCGGAAGTGATTATAATATCTTCTGTGTCAACATCAATATGAAACTTCTGATAATAGGCCGCCAGCTTTTCACGAAAACTCAGCAAGCCTTCGCTGGGAGTATATTCCAAAATGGAACGCTCAATGTTTTTCAAGGCATCCAGAGCTACCTGCGGAGTCTTGATGTCGGGCTGACCAATGTTGAGATGATAAATTTTGATTCCTCTGGCAATAGCCTGTCTACTCAGGGGTACCAGCTTGCGGATGGGCGATTCGGGCATTAAAGCTCCGCGGCGTGATGAAATCGGCATAAATTAGGACTTGAAAATAAAGCTGCAAATATAGTATGTTTCTGGCATTCCTGCTCTAAGAGCCGGCTGCTTTTAGCCTTGATTATTAATAGCAGCCAATCTGCAGGCTGCTTTTTTGGCTGCTTCCATTATGAACTCTTCACCGGGCACTTTGCCCCCTTGCATCAAAAATCTGCCGTCACAGATAACACTATCTATACAGGAACTGTCAGCCGAATAGACCCAATTCGAAAGTAAATCGTAAGTGGGCAGCATTCTCACATTGTTCAGGTCAATAATCAATGCGTCAGCCAGTTTGCCCACCGCAATCTCGCCTGCATCCAGGCCGTAAGCCCGGGCTCCGTTCAGAGTAGCCCAATGAAAAACTTCATCAACTTTCAACACTTCGCTGCCGTAATGCACCTTGGCCAACAGGGCAGCAATCTTCATTTCTTCACGCATATCCAGGTTGTTGTTGGAAGAACAACCATCGGTACCTAAGGCTACATTTAATTTTTTTTCGATTATGTCAGCACTGCGAAAAACACCAGAGCCCAGTTTCATGTTGGAGCAGGGATTATGTACCAGCCAGACTCCTCTGTCCCTAAGTATCTCCAATTCATAATCGTCCACGTGAATGACGTGAGCAGCCACAGTATTGGGTCCCAGCAAACCTAAATGATCGAGCCAGCGTACGGGGCTCATCCCGTGAGTTGCTATGCAATCCTGGACCTCCTGAAGGGTTTCGGCCAAGTGAGTATGAATAATCAGGGAACGTTCCCGGGCAATAGCTGCAAGGCGCTTAAACAAATCTGCACTTACGGTATAAACAGCATGAGGCGTAATAGTAATCTGCACGCGAGACGACGTTTCGGGGAGATTTTCGATAAAACGCAAACCCCGCTCCACGTATTTAGGCCCGTTACTTTCCAGAAAAGTAACACCAATGGCAGCTCGAATGCCCATTTCTTCTACAGCCCGGATTGTGTCCGGAACATTGAAATACATATCGCTAAAAAAAACCGTTCCCGATTTAATCATTTCCAGAATAGCCAATCTGACACCTACATAATGGTCATCGTTTTGCATTTTTGCCTCCAGAGGCCAGATTTTGTCCTGTAGCCATTCCGTCAAGGACATATCTTCGGCACAACCCCTCAGCAGCGACATGGCAGCGTGGGTATGCGCGTTGTAGAAAGGAGGAAGCAAGGCTTTGTCACTGCCATCAACTATCAAATCGGCTGGTACTTCTATGTTTTTTTCGATGCGTGTAAAGCGATTACCTTCTATCAGGACATCACGAAGCTGTTTATCCAAAAGGATATTTTTTATGAGAATACTGTTCATATGTTTTGTTTTTGATCAAACAAACCTGCCAGCTCTGACGAAATTTTACCCTTGCTTTTGCTTACAGCCAGCAATTCGTTTTCTATTTCGGCGGGAGGAAGTATCATCCCGGTAAAGCCGCTGTTGTTTAGTAAATATTCTGCTCCCCTGTTGTGGAGGGCCATGGTGGCATCAATGTAACACAGGCGGGTAGGTTCATCCAAAATAAAATTGATCGTTTTCTTTTGCATCAACACTCTTTCGGCCGGAATAGAGGGACCAAATTCATCTTCCACTCCCATGTTAGCAAAAAGAGCTTTGGATTGATGCCAGAAGTCGGGCGGACAATCTGCCTGAAAAGCAGCCACTCTACCGGTAGCCATCACCACTGCAAAAGCAGTTTGTACAGCCTCTCCAACAGCCTGACTATCGGCATAAGAAACAAATTCAGCCTCCACTACAGGCAAGCTTGGATCGTTTTGAGCCGGATCACTCACCACAGTAACAAGAGCTCCCCGCTTGAGAGCACGGATGGCAATACCACGCCCCACCTTACCGTTGCCAAAAATCACCAGTTTGCGTTCTTTCCATTGCTCGTAACCCAATTGTTTCATCGCCCTGAAATACGACTCACCCGTGCCTAAAAGAGTTTCGATAAGCTTGATTTTTCCATTATCGGCCAGAAAAACTCTTTTGTTGAGCTTCCTATACTCTTCAAAGCCGCTGCGGGTCAATTCTACATAGCCCAGGCTTGAATTCCAATGTGAAAAAGCAGCAGCGCAGTCCAGAATCAAATCCAGGTCCATAGCTGCCTGCTTGTTGTGCAACAAGGGTATACCGGCAGAACTGAGCAGTTCTGTCGCCACAGGATCAAAGGCAATGCCCTCCGACAAACCTACAAACAAAGTGGCGCCGGCTTCGATCAGGGCCAGGTGTTTGAGCAAAGTGTTGCTAAAGACCGGAGTGGCATCCAGCAGCTTCAGCCCCCTGAATGGTTTCCTTTCGGCCCAGGCTGTCCTCTGCTCCTTAAGAACAGGGTAGTCTTCAGGAGTATATTTTTGCTTTAAAAAGTTTTCTAAGTATTCCGTACGGTATGGAACTGTCATAGGATCCGGATTGAAAACGCAAATATACAAAACTTCGCTACTGTAGTAAAATTATGTATTTTTACAGGCTATTAATCCATGTATCATGAAACGCTACTTCCTGTTTTTGCTGTTTGCAGGTCTGTATAGACTTGCCCCCGGCTAGTGAGAGCGTTCAAAGCTAGCAAGATGTCAGTATTGTTCTGAGCTTGTACAGCTAAAACTAAAACAGAACAATGGACATCGAAAAAAAACGCTTCAGGCTTTCCTTTTATATTCCCGCCCTGCTGGTGTGTCTGCTGGCTCTGGTGCAGGCTCTTCAAAGCGGTCTGCAGGCTGACTGGTATAATTTGGGCATTTATCCTCGCGAGATCTCCAGTCTTCCGGGCATCCTCACACATGTCTTTGTTCATCAAAACTGGGCGCATTTTTTCAACAACGCCGTTCCCCTTTTTGTTTTGAGTTGGTGTTTTTATTATTTCTATCGTGAACTCTTTTGGAAAGCCAGCCTTTTACTTTGGCTCAGCTGCGGACTGCTCACCTGGATTATTGGCAGGGACAACTGGCATATCGGGGCCAGCGGCCTGATCTATGCTTATTCCTTTTTTCTGTTTTTCAGCGGCATGATACGAGGGCACAAGCCCCTGATGGCCATTTCCTTTGTGGTTGTCTTTCTCTACGGAAGCACTCTCTGGAATATGTTTCCCTGGGGTGAATTCAACCGCGACATTTCCTGGGAAGGTCATCTGTCTGGAGCACTGGCCGGATTGGTCTGGGCAGTGTTGCTAAAAAAGCAGGGGCCTCAGGCTCCCCCGCCCCTTGAGGAAGAGGAAGAGGAAGAGGAAGAGGACGAAGAAGATAAGCAAAGGCCGTCTGAGGCTAATAAGCTTCAGGGCTTCGGAGAACAAGATCTGTGAATCTACTGAAGATTCAAAAAGGACTTAAAGATCCTCCAGACGCTGCTGAACGGCAGAAGCCAATTGTCTGAAAGCCTGCCCCATTACAGTATCAGCGTTCAAGGCCACAGGTTTACCGGCATCGCCCGATTCGCAGACAGCTTGCACCAAAGGGATCTGACCCAGCATGGCCACTCCTCTTTCTTTAGCCAGCTCTTCGCCACCGTCTTTACCGAAAAGGTAATAGCGATTTTGAGGCAATTCAGCCGGAGTAAACCAAGACATATTTTCGACCAAACCCAAAACCGGAATATTGATCTTCTCGTTTTGGAACATATCAACCGCTTTCCGCGCATCAGCCAGAGCCACTTGCTGAGGTGTGGTAACCACTATGGCTCCCGATAATTTCAGTGTTTGAATCATCGTCAGGTGAATATCACTGGTTCCCGGAGGCAGATCAATAAGAAAATAATCCAACTCGCCCCAATAGGCATCGCCTATAAGTTGTTTCAGGGCGTTTGATGCCATGGGACCACGCCAGATCACGGCATTTTCTTTTTGCACAAAAAAGCCTATGGATAATACTTTTACCCCGTATTTTTCTTCGGGAATAATCATGTCGCGTCCAAAAATATTTTCCATCGCCGGCCTGGCTTCTTCCAAATCCAACATTTTGGGAATGGAGGGCCCGAAAATATCCGCATCAAGCAGACCTACTTTATAGCCTTCGGCAGCCAAAGCTACTGCCAGATTGGCGGTTATGGTGGATTTACCCACACCACCCTTGCCCGAGGCTATGGCAATAATATGTTTTACTCCGGGCAGCACAGGCTCTTCTTCTTGGGCAGGAGCAGCCGGGCGGGTGACCACCTTTATATTGCCTTTAATTGCGACCTCTTCTCCTACATAAGTCAGGATGGCCGTTTCGGCAGCTTTGACTACCGATTTGATAAAGGGATCGTTCTGTTTTTCAAAAATGAGCGAAAAACTTACTTTGTTGCCCTCGATGCGGATGTTGTCTTCTACCATTCCGGAAGAAACCAAGTCCTTGGAGGTTCCGGGGTATCGTACTTTGGACAAGGCGTCCAAAATCAATTTAGGATAAATGTTCATAGTTGTTTGTTTTTTGGTAATACGCGGGCACTTCGTCCGAAACTTCTGTAAGCGTCCGGTTCAATATCAACTTCGGGTTCTTTCCATTCCGGGACTACCGGAATAGACCATTGGAGGTATTTGATCTTGATGCCTCGCAACAACCATTGTTGTTCGTAAAATGTTTGTATATCGGGAACCGGAAGCAAATCAGCATAGAGATCCTGAGTCTGGAAGTGAACAGTCAATCCGTTGGTATTTAAGACTGCCAGACTGTACTCATACATAAAACGGCTGTCGGTTTTGAGGTGTAAAACAGCGTTTTTAGCCATAATTCGCTGATACATACGCATAAAATAGGTAGAAGTCAGTCGTTTGCGAACTTTCTTCATTTGCGGATCGGGAAAAGTCAACCAGATTTCGGCCACCTCTCCCGGGGCAAAAAAACTACTCAGCAACTCAATCTGTGTACGTAAAAAGGCTGCGTTTTTGAGGCCTTCTTCCATAGCCTGACGAGCTCCGGTCCACATGCGGGCTCCTTTGATGTCAATGCCTATAAAATTCATATCGGGCCTGGAACGGGCCAGCCCCACTGTATATTCTCCTTTGCCACAACCCAATTCCAGAACCAGAGCTTGATCGTTACCAAATACACTTGCACTCCAATTCCCTTTGAGATTACACTCAGGCAGACGGCCTTCTTTGAGCGGAAACTCAAACACATGACCCCAGTTGCGCAAATCCTCAAATTTCTTCAGTTTGTTTTTTGCCATATAGCAGGTAGAGGCTTAGTTACACAATGGTAATCCAGCCGTAAGTATCGGGTTCGTCACCGTACTGAATAGCCCTGAGTTTGTGGTATAATTGTTCGCTGATTTTGCCCGGTTTTCCGTCTTTGGAAAACACATAGCTTAATCCCGTATCCGCGTCGTCTACTCTGCCTACCGGACTAATAACAGCTGCGGTGCCACAGGCCCCGGCTTCTTCGAAATCACTGAGTTCTTCCACCCTGATTTGCCTGCGAATCACCTTCATGCCCATATCTTCGGCCAATTGCATAAGGCTTTTGTTGGTGATAGAAGGTAATATTGACTGGGAAGCCGGAGTGACGTAGGTATTGTCCCTGATCAAAAAGAAATTAGCCGGGCCACATTCATCAATGTATTTTTTTTCTCTGGAATCAAGATACAAGACGGCTGAATAAGCTTTGGCATGAGCAATCTCGCCGGAATGCAAACTGGCAGCGTAATTACCGCCCACCTTTACATGACCGGTCCCCTGGGGAGCAGCCCGGTCAAATTCACGCATGATTACCATGTTAGTGGGTTTGAATCCTTCTTTAAAATAAGGGCCTACAGGCGTTACAAACACCACAAACAAATACTCGTCGGCAGGTTTAACCCCCACCCTGGGGCCTGTTCCTATCAACAAAGGCCTGATGTAGAGAGCAGCCCCCGATTCATAAGGCGGGCAATAGGCCTCGTTCAACTTTACCACTTTCAGTACGGCTTCCTTGAACATGTCCAGAGGAACTTTTTCCATTAAAATGGTTTCGGCAGAAGTTTGCAGGCGTTTGGCGTTTTCGTCCAGGCGAAAAATACGAATTTTCCCGTCTTTGCCTTTGAAAGCTTTTAAGCCTTCGAAGGCTTCCTGGCCGTAATGCAAACAAGTGGCAGCCATATGCATAGTAATGTTTTCAGAGGACGAAACTTCCAGCTCTCCCCATTGACCATTGCGAAAATAGCAACGGACATTGTAGTCGGTGGGCATATAGCCAAACGACAATTCAGACCAGTTGATTTTTTTATTCATATCAGTTTTATATCTTGCGCTTTATTGTGTAATATCTTATGCTTTATTTGACCTTTATATTTATTTGCTGCCTGAGATCTCCCGACGAAGAACCCAGCAAACAATTAATTAAACCCGGTTCAAGCAGCCATTCCTGTTTAATGTCGTTATAATAGGCCAGGCTGCCAAGGGGCAATTCAAAGACCAGCTCACGGCTTTCGCCGGCTTTGAGAAAGACTTTTTGAAAGGCCTTGAGCTCTTTTAGAGGCCGGGGCAATTCCGATTCCGGGTCGGAAACGTACAATTGAACCACTTCGGCTCCGTCGCGCCGGCCTGTGTTGCTCAGAACCATCCTTAAACGAAGCTTTTCGTCCATGCTCCATTCCTCTTTGTCCACTCGGGGTTTAGAATATTCAAATTGGGTATAGGACAAACCGTGTCCAAAAGGATACAAAGGAGCAATGTTGTAGGTATCAAACCAGCGATAACCCACAAAAATATCGTCAAAAAAATCCACTTGCCTGTTGCGGCCGGGAAATTCACCCAGTGCATGGGCGTTCGACTGATCCAGGCAAACCGGCAGGCTGAAGGGCATTTTGCCTGAAGGATTTATTTTGCCCAGCAAAACATCAGCCAGCGCATTTCCGCCTTCCATACCGTTGTACCAGGCCCACAATAAACCGGGAACACGATAATTGAAACCCGACATGTCAACTGCCGAGCCGGCAATGATAACTACTATGGTTTTGGGATTGGCTTTGATCACTGCCCTGATCAGTTCCAGCTGACCATAAGGCAGAGCCATATCGGGTTTGTCGCGCGACTCGGTGTCGTAGTCGTGATTAAGACCGGCCATCACAACAGCCGCATCGCATTGAGCCGCCAGGGCGGCAGCCTCGTCAATCAGTGCCCGGTCAGGCCTGTTCGAAGGCCGCTGGCTTTTTTGATAGCCCCGGGCAAAACGGATTTCGAACTGAGCTCCCGCCCGGTTTTTTAAGCCTTCCAGAGGAGTTACTTCGTACAAAGCCTTTATTTCGGAACTCTGGCCTCCGAAAGAATGTTTGCGGATAGCATTATCACCAATAACAGCCAGCGATTTCAGTTGCGCCGGATCCAGAGGCAAAATATTGTCTTCATTCTTAAGCAAGACGATGGATTCTGCTGCCGAGCGGTAAGTTGCCTGCTGATGTTCGGGCGTATTCATGCTGCCCTCGAAACGTCCGGCGGGATCGAAAATCTTGAGTTTCATCATCAGGCCCAGAATCCCGGCCACTTTCCGGTCAATCAAAGATTCAGGCAATTCGCCTTTGCGGACGGCATCAATCAGGGCTTGTGCAAAATAATACTCGTTGTAAGGCTTATCCGTACCCATTTCCAAATCCAAACCAGCTCTGGCAGAAGCCAAAGTGGAATGAGTGCCGTTCCAGTCACTGACAAAAATCCCGTCAAAACCCAGCTCCTGGCGCATAAGACTGTCCAGCAGATAAGGATTTTCGGCACACCAAAATCCCCGAAACTTATTATAGGCTGTCATAATGGAATAAGTGCCAGCCTCTTGCACAGCGGCTTTAAAGGCCGGCAGGTAAATTTCATGCAGTGCCCGGTCGCTCATGTTCACATCCACTGTGGCCCGGTCGGTTTCCTGGTTGTTGGCAATATAATGCTTGACACAGGCTGCCACATCGCGACTCTGCAAGCCCTGAATGTAGGCTGTTGTCATTTGTGCCACCAGATAGGGGTCTTCGCTCATGTATTCGAAGTTTCTGCCACAGAGCGGAGAACGGATAATATTGACACCGGGGCCCAGCAAAATATCCTTGCCCCTGAAACGGGCCTCTTCGCCCAGAACTTCTCCGCGCAAACGGGCCAGATCGATATTCCAGCTTGCTGCCAGGGCTGTTCCGGTGGGAAAATAAGTAGAGGAATCGTTGGTCCAACCCGCGTAATTCCAATTATCCCGATTGATTTCTGCCCTTACACCGTGAGGGCCGTCCGAGAGGGCCAGCTCGGGAATACCCAGTCTGGGTATAGCCTCAACGTAAAATTTGGAATTTCCGTGCAATAGGCTGACTTTTTCTTCCAGGCTCATTTTTGAAATGAGCGAACGAATCTTTTTTTCTTCTTTTCCCGAAAGCTTATCAGCAGCATAGAGGCCGCTGTTAATATTAACAAGCATCAGCAGTGCTGTCAGGCAAAAAAGGCGGAATTTGGCTTTCATGGATGCAGAATGAATAGATTTTTATCCTTGTAAAACTAGTGACAAAGGTAAGTATTTTCTATCTTTGGCACATAAGAATTCTTCTCTGATTTTCTGTCTCTTTGGGGGAGATTACTCAAGAAAACAGCAAATGGCCCGAATTAACATTTACAAAGCCTCAGCCGGCTCAGGAAAAACCTGGCGCTTGTCGGTGGAATACATCAAACTTTTAATTAAAAATCCGGAATCCTACCGGCATATTCTGGCAGTGACTTTTACCAACAAAGCCACTACCGAAATGAAGCAGCGCATCCTCAACTACCTGCAACTATTGTCGGATCATCGCATCGATAAAGAAAATCCCGTACTGAAAGCTTTGGAACAAGAATCCGGCCTGTCAGCAAAGACCATCGCAGCCCGGGCAGAACAAGCCCTGAGTCTTTTACTGCACGATTACAGCCGCTTTAGAATAGAAACCATTGACAGCTTTTTTCAGAGCATCCTGCGCAACCTGGCCAGAGAATTGGGACTGGGTTCCTCCATGAACATTGAACTGGAAGAAGATGAAATACTCGAAGAAGCTGTAGATCTGATGATTGAAAAAGCCGGCGAGAACCCTGAACTGCTGTTATGGATACAGGATTACATAGAAGAAAATCTGATCGAAGGACGTGACCGCAAAATAGCCTCCGCCCTTAAGAAATTCGGACAGACCATTTTTTCGGAATCTTTTCAGGCCAGAGAAAAAGAGCTCTATGAGGTACTCTCGGATAAGTCCTTCCTAAACAGCTATCGCAAGGAGCTTTATAAGCTCAGACATGAGGCTAAGGAAAAACTCAAAGCAATGGGGCAGCGTTTTTTTGATCTCATCGGGCAATACGAGCTGAGCATAGATGATTTTTCCTACAAAGGCTCCGGTGTAGCGGGCTATTTTTTAAAACTGCTCAATGAAAATTTCAAAACAGACATATTTAATGCCACGGCTCAAAATGCCCTGAACAATCCCGAAAAATGGGTAACAGCCAAACATCCCCGTCGGGCAGAAATTTTCAGCCTGGCCGAAAACAAACTGATGTCGTATCTGCAAAAATGCGAAGCTGAGCGCCCCGGACTCTATTCCATCTATTATTCCTGCGATCTCAGCCTGAAACATATCTACAAGATTGGGCTGCTCACCGACATTGCCCTCGAAGTCAGGGCCATCAACCGCGAGCAAAACCGTTTTCTGCTTTCGGACACAGCCGTCTTATTAAAAACCCTCATCAGCGACAGCGACACTTCTTTTGTTTACGAAAAAGCTGGTACAGAGCTGAAACACATCATGATAGACGAATTTCAGGACACTTC
>JAAZGQ010000051.1 GCA_012511135.1 Bacteroidales bacterium
ATAATTTAACGACGGGGCTTGATCCATTGCCATAATACTTTGTAAGTGATCTTCTTTCCATACATCAGGATGCCGGTACGGTAGATTTTAGAGGCCAATTTGGTGCTGAACACAAATGTCAGTACCAACAGCCCATATGACAGGATTAAGTGCCAAAAAGGCACACCAAAGGGCAAACGCACCATCATAACGATGGGAGAGGTAAAAGGAATAAACGAACACCAGATGGTGAGCGGCCCCTCGGGATTGCTGGCGCCGTAAATGCCTGCATATAATGCGAAAAGCACCGGAATTGTCATAGGGAGAGTAAATTGCTGAGCATCCTCGCTGTTGTCTATGGCTCCTCCAACAGCAGCAAACAGCGAGGCATACAGTAGGTAACCTCCCAAAAAGTAAAGCACAAACCAGAAGAGGATTTTACCCACGGGAATAGAATTCAGGGCTTGTAAACTGTCAAGAACACCGGGAGGAACAGAACTCTCCATCCCCGGCATAGAAGGGCTGAGTCCGTCAAGTGGAATATTAGCAAACTGGCTGCCGACAACCAACAAAACCAGTAGCAGTACTACCCACAGGAAAAATTGAGTAAGACCCACCAGGGCAATACCGATTATTTTCCCCATCATAAGTTGAAAGGGTTTGACCGATGATACAATTATTTCGACGATGCGATTGGATTTTTCTTCGATAACGCCGTTCATCACCATGCCTCCGTAAGCAAATATGAAGACGTAGATGAGCATGGTGGCTATCATGCCAATGATCATGGAAATTTCCGAAGAGGTTTTTTGTTCGTTGCCGTCATCGGTCCAACGAATAGTCTCCACCCTGACTCTGACTTTGGACTCCCTGATGATTTGCTCCAGGCCTTCGATCTGGTACGAGGCAATTTTGTCTTCGGAAGCCATTTGACTAAGCTGGCTCTGTACGTAATCTTTGAGGTCTGGCCCTATCTGTTGTTCAGAATAGACTGTTACTTTTGGATCGCCCTCGATCAGATTGCCTTCGATCAGCAGATAGGCATAGTAACCAGCCTTGTTTTGGTTTCTGTAGGCTTCGGTGCTGTCGCTGCAGGGCATAAAACGATAATTCGGGGTATTCTGCAGGCGGGGAAGATAAAGCCCTCTGGCATCAATAACTGCGATTTCTCTTACTTTAGTGTCTTTGACCGAAGATAGTAAAAGCGGTACAAGTATGATTAGCACAAAGGCCAGCGGCATAACAAAAGTCATTATCAGAAATGATTTTTTCCTTACACGGGAGCTGTATTCCCGATTGATAATCAATGAAAGTTTGCTCATGATTGTACACTTTTAATAAAAATATCGTGCATGCTGGGAATTTTTTCCTCAAAAGAAACGATTTCAAAACTCTCGAAGAGTTCTTTGAAAATAGTATTGTTGTGGTTAAACCCGGCCTTGATGCTCAACTCCAGTTGCCAGTAATAATTGTCCGTCAAGCTGTTTTCGATTTTGAAGAAAGGCAATTTTTCCAGCTTGCTTTTGGCCAGCTCCAAATCTTCGGGCAGCCTGAGCTTTACCAGGTAGATTCCGCTGCGGTGGCTAAGTTTGATGTCCTGCACTTTGCCCTGAAGTATTAGTTTGGATTTGTCTATCAAGCCTATCTCATCGCAAATTTCCTCGACCGAAGCCATATTGTGCGTCGAAAAAAGTATGGTGGATCCCTTGGCTTTTAAATTCAGAATCTCTTCTTTGATTAGTTGTGTGTTTACGGGATCGAAGCCGCTGAAAGGCTCGTCAAAAATGAGGAGTTTGGGTTCGTGCAGAATGGTAATGATAAATTGTACTTTTTGCTGCATACCTTTGGAGAGTTCCTCGAGTTTTTTGTCGGCCCAGTCGCGTATATTGAATTTATCGAACCAGTATTTCAATATTATGCGGGCATCCTGTTTTGAAAGCCCTTTGAGCCTGGCCAGGTAAAGAGCCTGTTCGGCCACTTTCATTTTTTTGTACAAGCCCCTTTCTTCGGGTAGGTAGCCAATATTGTAAACATCTTTGGCTTTGAGAGGATTTCCGTTTATAAAAACCTCTCCGCTGTCGGGATTGGTAATTTGGTTGAGGATGCGGATCAGGGTGGTTTTTCCGGCACCATTGGGGCCAAGCAGGCCGTAGATTTTGGCTTCGGGCACTTGAATACTAACTTTGTCCAAGGCTAAATGTCCGGTGTATTGCTTGACAATGTTTCGGGTTTCTACGTAATACATATTATTGCTATGCTTGGTTTAAATGCGTAAATTATCGGGTGATTATTCTTTTTCCCAGGCTTTTGGCCAGGCTTTTATCCAAATCCTGCAGTATCTTTATTTCTTCCAGCAAGTGTATCAATTTTGCCTGATCTTTGTTGTCTTCTGCCACTTTGAGCTTGGACCTGAGTTCTGTCAGTTCTTCTTTTACAATCTTCCATTTAAGTTCTTCGAGTAATTGAGGGATCAGATAATGCAATTTATCTTTATCCTCAACGACGATTTGATACCGGCTGTGAATTTTACTCAGTTCATATTCTTCAGACACCAGTTCACCTGCCATCAGGCTGATTTCGGCCAGCTGGTGGTTCAAAAAGAATCGTTCAGCCACAAAATGATCGTCCCTGTAATGCGCCAAGGCTTCCTGGTACATTAATTTGTATACAGGGTGTTGAAATTCTATTTCTTCGTTTTCGAGATCCATCGAAATAAATTCCAGCACTTTGGGATGAAAGTCTTGGGGATAGATGTTTTTGTCAAAGCTGATTTCCTGTTCGCCGTAACGGACTATCATGCGCATCAGGTTGCGTTCATACTGGTCATAGGGACTGAATTGTTTTTTTTCTGTTTTTTGAGTTTCAACTTGCACAGGGGCTTGTTGCTGCATTTGTCCGGCAGGCATTTGAGTTAAATCCGGAAAAGGAGCCTCCTCGTCAGCCTTCGTTGCAGGTATTTCAGAGCTTTGTTGCTCAGGGTACTGCATCCTGCTTTTTGCTTGCCATCCTCCAGCAGATGACTCTGGATCGAAGTTTTTTCTAATATCTCGTTGTTGACGAATGCGATCGATGTATTTCTGACGTTTCTTGTTGACTTCTTTTTGAATAAGTTGTTCAGAAGAATCCAGTAAGCGGCTGCATTCCTTGACGTATTCAGATCGAATGATATCATTGGGAATCAGAGCAATGCTTTCGACGATGTCCTGAATTAGGGATGCTCTTTGAATGGGGTCGTTTCCGGCATCCTGCAAGAGGACTTCGGTTTTGAAGCGAATAAAGTCGTTTTCGCTCTTTTTGAGGTAATCCAGCAATTCCGAGGCGCTGTGTCCCCGGGCAAAGGAATCGGGATCTTCCCCTTCGGGCAGCAGCACAACTTTGATGTTGAGGCCTTCTTCGAGCAAGAGATTGATTCCTCTCAGCGAGGCCTTGATGCCGGCGGCGTCACCGTCGTAAAGTACGGTGATGTTGTCGGTAAATCGGTGGATGAGTTGAATCTGTCCTTTGGTCAGGGCCGTGCCGGAGGATGCCACCACATTTTCGACACCGGCCTGGTGCATGGAAAGCACGTCGGTATATCCTTCAACCAGGTAACAACGATCGTGCTTCACTATAGCTTGCCTGGCAAAATAAATGCCATACAATTCTGCACTTTTGTGGTAGATTTCAGACTCAGGAGAATTGATGTATTTAGCGGCTTTTTCGTTTTTCCTGAGAATGCGTCCGCCAAAAGCTTTTATTTTGCCCGAGATGCCGTGTATGGGGAAAATCACTCTGCCCCGGTAACGATCGTACAACTGACTTTGGTCATCGGCAACCGCCAGGCCGGTTTTGAGCAGGTATTCTTTTTGGTATCCTTTTGCCAGAGCTGTTTTCGAAAAAGCATCGCGTTGTTCGGGAGAATAGCCCAATTGGAATTTTTGTATGGTATCTTCGCGTAAGCCTCTTTCCAGAAAATATTTAAGGCCTATACTCATGCCTTCGGGCTGTTTGTGAAGATTGGTTCTGAAAAAGTCTCTGGCAAATTCATTGAGAACGAACATACTTTCCCGCTCATTTTTGCTTTGCAGGTCTTCGGCCGTGAGCTGCTTTTCTACAACTTCAATATTGTATTTTTTAGCCAGCCATTTAAGTGCCTCATAATAACTAAGTTGCTCATGCTCCATTATAAAATGAACCACATTTCCTCCCTTGCCGCAACTAAAGCATTTACAAATACCCTTGGCCGGCGAAACGCTGAAAGAAGGCGTCTTATCGTCGTGAAAAGGGCATAGGCCGAGGAAATTTACACCTCTCTTGCGTAAATGAACAAATTCTCCCACCACTTCTTCGATGCGGGCTGCGTCTAATATTCTGTTTATGGTGCTTTGATCAATCATGCCAGATGGGTGTACCAGTATATCCCGAAAACTAAGTTAAAATCATAGTTACTTTGTTTAACGAAAGTCAAATAAAATAAGCGCTCAGGGCAATAACAAAAAATATCAAAAATATCGCTAAAACGAATTAGATGTATTGGGTATTTCATTTATATTTGCGGGCAAAATTAATACATTAATGCCAATATTGATAAATTCAGCCTGGTTTTTTCCATGAAGTTATGCCTTAAGTATACCATATAACTCTGAATAATGCCTTTAATAGCCATAATTATTATATTTACGTAAAATATCAACTACAATAACGCCTTTAATTCAAAGAGTATGTTTAAAAACACGCACAGAGCCTGGTTGTTTCTGCTTTCGCTGCTCTTGGTCGTTGGAGCTTGTACCGATCCTTACACTTACGACGACAAAGAACCCGACTGGCTCGGTTCCAGCATTTACGATTATCTTGTAGAACAGGGCGAATACACTTACTTTACAAGGATCATTGATTCTTGTAATTATCGTGAGGTATTGGCCAAGACGGGAAGCAAGACTATGTTTGTCTGCAAGGATTCAGCATTTGAAGAATATTTCAATAATAACGTGGATGGCATCAGCCGTTTTGAAGATTTCGGTTTATCGCAATTGAAGCAAATTATGGAATATGCTCTGGTAAACGATGCTGCATTGATCGAAACATTATCCTATGCCGTAGGTTATGTGAAAGGACAGGTAATGCGCCGCCCTACTTCGCTGGATCCTTTGGATATGCTTTCGTTTGAACAGGGTGATGAAATTCCGGAGAACAGGTATTTTGAACCTTATCGTACCAGGGGCCTACATATTCTGAACGATAATACCTCCCCCAGTGTGATACAGTTTTTTGAAGCTCACATGCGAGAAAAGGGCATTACTAACGAGGATTTCAGTATTCTCTTCAACGGCAAAACCCGTCAGGCAGATGATGCACATTTATTCGGAATTAAGGTAATCGAAAGAGATATTACTTGTAAAAACGGCTATGTCCATGTACTGGAAAGCTTGATGATGCCAAGGGACAACATGGCTGGTTACATTCGCAAGAGCGATAGTCTGTCAATATTCAATTCTCTAATGGATCGTTTTAGCGCTCCTTTTTACAATGCATCAGTTACAGAAACCTACAAGGCTCTGAATCCCGGGTTTAACGATTCCATCTTTGTCCGCGGTTATTTCTGTGAATTGGGTAATACAACAGGCAGCCTCGATCCCAACGGAACTCTGATTCCTGCCGAAGAACTTCTTCTGTATGATCCTGGCTGGAATGAATATCAATACAACCCATTATCACGGGATATGGGGGTGATGTTTGTGCCGGACGATGAATCTATGAGTTCTTATTTTTCACCCGAAGGCAAAGGCTCCTTTTTGTATGAACGCTACAAAACCTGGGACAGTGTGCCCAACAATATAGTCTCGATGTTTATCAATGCTCATATGAAGTATTCATTTTTGAGCTCTGTGCCCAGTAAATTTCAGGGACTTAAGGATGAAGACGGTTTTGAGATTGGCATAGAAAGAGACAATATCCTTCGTTCTCAGGTTTTATCCAACGGAGCTGTATATGTTACCAACGAAGTCTTTCCGCCGGTGGATTATGCCTCTGTTATGGCTCCCGTTTTGGTTAATGAACAAACCAAAATATTCAACTATGCACTTAAAGCCTTGGATTTTAATATCTATTTAAGATCTTTGGAAAGCACTTACAGTTTCCTTGTACCTTTTGATGAATCTTTTGCCGAATATCTTTATCCGGCCGGACAGGGACACGAAACCAAGAAAATGATCAAACTCAAATACGATGCAGTAAACGATGTGGTTGTTCCGGTTACATTTTCGTATAATGAAAGCACCGGCCAGATTGGTGATTCTATTAACACTTTGACTACCAGCGTTGCCTACGATTGTCTGAACGATATTATGGATTATCATATTGTAGTCGGAGACATTGAATCGGGACAGGAATATTACCAAACCAAAGGTAAAGGTGAAATCAGAGTTCAGGGCAGTGGCATCGGCATGAAAGTCTGGGGTGGCGGTAATATGGAAATGAACAAGAACTGGGGCAACAGCTGGGACGATAGCCAGTATACAGCCGTAGTTACAGATATTCTGGACTTAAAGAACGGAAAAACCTACATGGTTTCCAATATGCTCCAACAGCCCATAACATCTGTATACAAGACATTAAACAGCCATCCCGAATTTGCCAAATTCCTTTCGGCTATGATGGGAATACCGGACGATATGGTTGAACATTTGATGCTGACCAAAGATCCTGTCACTCCGGGTCTGGATTTCAATATCGACTTCTTCTCAGCCTTCCATTACACCTTGTACGTCCCCAATAATGCAGCCATGGACAGGGCATACGCTGCAGGTCTGCCCACCTGGGCTGAAATTGCCGCCGTACCGACAGCAGATGATGAAGGAGCAAAAAGGGCAGCGATGATACAAAAAGTAGTACGTTTCCTTAAATACCATTTCCAGGATAATTCGGTTTATATAGGCGGAGATCGGCTAAGTGATGTAAAATACGAAACTGCGACAAAAAATAATATTACCAACAAGTTCCATTCCGTAAGACTGAATCAGGATGGCTCCAACATCAGCATTTATCAGTCCGTTTCCAATGCTTCCGGAATCGAATCTTTCAACAGACCTCCCGTACAGGTGTACAAAGACCAAGGCTTATACAACCTTATGGCCAGAGATTATTATTTTAACTGTACAAACAAAGGTGATTTAAAAACAGCCAATACAACGGCCTGGACTTCGAGAACAGTAATTCATGAAGTGGATACCTATTTGAATCCGATAAAAGTACCCACTATCCGAATGAACAAACCTAATTATGTTACTGCTGCATTGGTTCCTTTATCGGCGGATGTGACCGACAACGGGGACGGGGTAGCTTTTGATAAGCAGATTATAACAAAGAGAGGATTTTGCTGGAGTTATTCCAAAGAGCCTGAATGGTCTGCTTCCGGTTCCGAATTTCAAGCGGAGATACCTGCAGCATCTGATGTGGCCAATATTAAATACACTCTGAATTTTCCGGCTTCATCCAATCCCGCTGATACACTGTTGTATATTCGTGCCTATACCGAGAGCAAATGGACTGTGGAAGGTTTGGATGGAACACTGCCGGAAAATGCCACAAAACAACGCCTGAGTGCATATAGTAAAGAGATATGTATCAACACTAAAAAAGGAACCCAAGTTTATTAATCATGAAGACATTTATCAAAAACAGCTTTCTGTTAGTCATAGCCTTTTTGTTGAGCACTACTTTTGTTTATGCACAGGGCAGTACTGAGATTATACGGGGTAAAGTCACAAGCTCCGGCGATAACGAACCATTGATTTCCGTTACCATTTTGGAGGTGGATCCCTCTAACCGTATTATTAGCGGTACCGTTAGCAATTACGACGGAGAATACGTTTTGCAGGTAAAAAGCACGCAAAACAAACTACAATTTAAATATATTGGTTTCAAAACCAACGAAATTCCCATCGGAACCAAAAGGGGCATTAATGTAGCTCTCGACGAAGAGGCTCTGGATCTTGCCGAAGCTGTTATAGTGGGGCAGGCCGTAGTGAACGATGGCCGTTTTGCCATTCCTGAACGCGAAATATCCGCAGCTCTGCAAAAAATCAGTACAGAAGAATTCGAAGGGATCCAGGTTTCATCCATTGACGATGCCCTGCAAGGCCGTATAGCAGGTCTGGACATTGTGAACGTATCAGGTGAACCTGGCGCCGGTATGTCTATGCGAATCCGCGGGACCACTACCATCAATGCCAATGCTGAACCTCTGGTGGTTGTAAACGATGTACCTCTGGACTACATCGAGATTGATGATAATTTCGATTTTTCCACAGCCAACGAAGACCTGTATACTCAGTTGATCGATGTTAACCCGGTCGATATTGCATCGATCGTACTCCTCAAGGATGCTGCTTCGACGGCGATCTGGGGTTCACAGGGAGCCAACGGAGTATTGAAGATCACCACCAAGAAGGGCAGCAG
>JAAZGQ010000440.1 GCA_012511135.1 Bacteroidales bacterium
GGGCAAAGCGGACCAAGGGTGATTTTGTTTTCATAGTATTAACAACAAGCATAGTGCAGTTCACAAATTAAGCGCATTTTTTACTTTAAGCAAAATCTTTTAACTTTGGATCCTTTGTTTTTTGCCTGAATGTAGATTTACTATGAAAAAACGAGCTCTATTTTTTTACCTGATAAATGTAATAATAGTAACAGGCTTGTCCAGCCTGTGGATGTATGGGGGAGATAAGCCGACGGCTGTAGCCTCTGCCAGTAATACCCGGGCCGACATCGGAAGCTTACCCGCTACCAACCCCATCTATCCCCAGGCAGCAGCAGACAGAACAGTTGCTTTTAATCTGTCTGACAGCGGCAAACATACACCGATACTCTGGGGGCTGGATACCGCCTGGCCCAGCCGGGACAACATCTTGAGGGGCGTGGCTTTTATGGGCAGTGAAAATATTTACCTGGTTAGAGCCTCTATTCAGCCCACCCTGCCTCTGGTGGACGGAGATCTGCAGTCACAACAAGTGATTGACCTCAACAACCGCCTCAACCTTATAAGTTTAACAGGCAACCATACAAAAGTAGCCTTGAACTGCGATCATCCCAGCGTCGATTCCTGGTACGCGGGCAATGCCCAAAACTGGGCGCAATTGATGGATGTCACCACCCGCCGTGTTCAGGAAAAAGGTCGTCAGGTGGTCTCGATTGCACCTTTTAACGAACCCGATTACGGTTGGGGGCAGGGCAGCATGACCGACTTTTTCAACATCGCCGGCGAATTACGCAACAATCCTCGCTTCGATAGTATTCGCATCAGCGGAGGCAATACCCTGAACACCGACGAAGCCCTGAGTTGGTACAATGCTTTGAAAAGCCGTCTGGACGAAGGCAATACTCATCAATTGGCCGGAAGTTTCGACAATTACGCCCTGTTTTTCAAAACGGTACGCGCCAACGGACATCACGCCACCAACGACGAATTGCATAATGTGATGGAAGCTATGGTCGGTGTGGAATACGGTATGCAAACGGGCATTTGGTGGGGCACCGCCGAACTGGCCCGGGGAGAATTCGTTAAAGCCAGTTTTGGCCGCCGCCTGGCCTATGCCGAACACAGGCCCAACTGGACAGCCGCATCGGTTTACCGTTCCCCCGAGGGCAAAGTACAAGCTTTTGTAGGCAGCTCCGAACGCCAGGCCGCTACCACCTCGTATTGTTTTGTTTCTCAGGATCGCGAGGTATTTTACGACGGGCAAGGCCCCCAACGAGCCTTTACAATTGAAATTCCGGGAGGCACAGGCTATCAGCAAGGACAAACCAATGCCGAGAGAGTAATCAATATAAACTGGGGTGAAGATGTGCCTCAGCCCGTCAACGGACGTTATGTATTGGTAAACCGAAACAGCAGCAAGGTAATGGAGGTGGAAAACGGCTCTACAAGTGCCGGCAGTAACGTACGTCAAAATGCCTGGAACGGGGCCGCCTACCAACAGTGGAATGTTACTCCGGTAGATCCCCGCATTGTGGGCGATTTTAGCTATTACAGCATTATTGCCAATCACAGTGGAAAATCGCTGGACA
>JAAZGQ010000441.1 GCA_012511135.1 Bacteroidales bacterium
AATTTTGATATCCGCCTGGCCGTATTGATTGGCACTGGCATCGGTCTCCAGACGGGGAGCGGGCATATAGTCTCCTTGTTTGAAAGGCTTGAAATAAGCGACCCAAAGATCTACGGCTTCCCGGTTGTTGAAACGCAGCCGGATGTTATCATTAAGTTGTTGTCGGCTACTCATACGCAAGGCCTTGAGTTGGCTGAGTTCCGGTGCCAGCCCTTTTATCTTGAAGGCCTGATCCTTGTACACAGTTGCTCCCTCCTGAAGTTGGTAAAATTCTGCCCGGGCAGGAGAAATTAGTTTGACCTCTGCCGGACTTAACACTTTTAAGTTCTCCGGGCTCTGATTGCCTGACTTGAGTTTTTGAATATTGGCGGCAAAACGGGCCAGTTCTTGTTCGAATTGAGGCAATAATTCGGTCCAGGTCTTGTTGATTCCATTGTTTCCGGTGATTGGAATACGACGCATGCCGGTTTGCATACTGTTTGCATAGAGATAAGTATCCCTGGTGAGTGTTTCCAGTTTGCGGTAATGATCCAGGCTGTTTTCCATCAAGGTGTAGGCTTTTTCCAGGTCGCTAATTTCGTTGGAATAGGAATACCTCAAAACCAGCATGGAAGCTTCCAGCTTTTCGGTGAAGCAATCTGTAAATGCCTGGTAGGCATAGATGTCATTTTTGAGACGTTCAAATTCCTCCTGGTTTTTGCGTACCCGACTGACTTTGTTAATCGCTTCAACGGCCTTTTTGGCATGCGCCCGGGTTTCTGCTATCAGTTGAGGAGGAGTTTCGCCCACATGAGCTTCTCCCTGCCATTCGCGATAAGCCCAAACCTCGAGTTTCTCGCCTTCGGGACCGCAGGAATTGGCAAAATCGGGATAGACTGTCCAGCGATTGGGATTGACCAACTGGCTCATAAACATTCCCAGCAGGAAAGTTTGACGGTTCCCTTCGGTGATGCCGAATTTGCGTAGCAATTTAGGCGATATTTCTCCACTTTGTTCGTAGGCTTCCAAAATATATTTTCCCTGTTTACCGCAATCGTAAAGCTCAGATAAAAGCCCTGACCAATAATTGATTTCTTCATTGCGATCACGTTCGGCCGACCAGGCGTAACGGCCCCAGGCCTGATACCAGATCCAGTCTCTTTCCATTTCGAGCAGGCGGCTGCCGTCACTGGTTTTGTCTGCCGTATAAGGCCAGTCCCAGTACGAGGCCTGAGGATAGAGATGTAAACCGTTGGCTCCGTGTGTATTGTGCATGGCCTGAACGCTCTTTTGAATAAAATCGGGCGAGCCGTAACGGAAAGGTTCCAGGTTGGCCAGAATGTGCACGTTGGAAATATGTACAGATCCCAGGGCGCTGAGTGACTGATGTGTGGCTGTCCAGGGGCCTCTGGGTTGATAAGTACACAAGGATTCACCATTGTATTTGTTCATGGTGTAGAGATTCTTGTAAATGGGCAAGGCCGCATCCATTACCATCTTGGCGTTGGTGTCGTGTGCCCTCAGTACAATGGGAGGTTCCTGCTCCAGTCCTAAAGCTTGCAGTCCGTCCTGAACGCCCGGAATGATGGTTTTAGTGAACCATTCCACATCGTCTTCGTGGGTATTCATGGCTTCGCCCAGGCATGCCAGCAAGCCGACGTTGGGGTATTTTTTGATAAAAGCAGCAACAGACTTACGAGTATAATCAGATAGAAGAGGAGTGATTTCGACCTTGCGGTTTTGTGTGGGAATATTGTGATAATCAGCGAAAGGTTTGGGAACAATAATGTTGTAAAACATTTGAATCACCCAGATACCTCTTTTGTTAGCTTCGCGTGTAAGAAAACCGAACATTTCTTCGTTCCGTTTGAAATCTTCTTCACTGACTTCCAGTGCATATGGGTAATCGGGCAATTTAACCAGCGAAGCAAAAGGATGCCCGTTCCAGAGATAAACAGAATTCATACGATTTTCCACCAGCATGTCCAGATACTTGATCCAGAGATCTTTGTCGTAAAACCAGGGAAAGAGTTCCTGGGTGTATGGGTATTCGTATACTTTACGGCCCGGGAGGATATACATTTTTTGCATACCGATGCAAGTTCCTCTTAATACCATTTCGGGCGCATCATAATAGTCTAATTTTTTGGGCAAGTCTCCGGTTGCCTTCAAATGATCAATCAAATCCATACATCCGTAAAGCAATCCACTTTCGTCAGCACCGCAGATCACCATTTTATCTCCGTCGGCAAGAATTCTGAACGCTTCTTTGCCTTCGACGGGTTC
>JAAZGQ010000442.1 GCA_012511135.1 Bacteroidales bacterium
AGGCCTTTTTTAATTTCGATATAGGCCAGGGGTTGAGGCGTATTAATGCCGTAATCTCTGAGTTTTAAGGCGTATTTGTAAGCTCTTTTAGCTTTGGAAGCCCGAATGTTTCCGTAAATAATTCTGTTGATGAACAAGGGATTGCCGTAGCATTTTACCACAAGGTCCAAGCCCTGAACGCGATAATATTTAATGGTGTTTCTGGCTTGAAACATCAAGTCTCCCGATGTTTCAAATTGTTCGGGCAGAGAAGAAATAAACGAATGCAAGCTTTTGTAATCTTTGTGGAGAACGATTTTTCTACACTCCAGCAAGTTATTCAGTGCATTAAAAAATTTGGAATAAGTCCTGTTATAATGCAGTTTTCCGTTGAGTTCCCTTTTGAAAAACTCCGGATGTCGCTGATTCAGAATATCGATAATTTGTTTCTTTTTTTTCCGGTCAGTCACTCTTTTTGAGCGGGCTCTGTAACGATAATAAAAGCCTGTAAAATTTAGTCGTACTACCTCTCCGCCATTCTTAAGCATGGAAATCCAGAAGTCCCAGTCTTCGCGTCCGGGAATATAAGTGCAAAAACCTCCACAGGCTGCCCAGTCGCTTTTTCTAAACATTGCGCAGGCGCTTAGTATGTTTTTTCTGGCCAGCAAACCGGCAGAATAAACCGGCAAAATCCATTCCCCTGTTTTATCGCCGAAAAATTCAGCCCGGGCAGTGACGACCTTGACCGACTTATGCTTTTGCAATACTTCGGCGGCTTTGGCTATATAATCCTGATGTATAAGATCGTCAGCGTCTACGGGCAGGATGTATTCTCCCTGAGCCAGCTGGATTGCCGCATTTCTCGCTGCAGATACGCCGGCGTTGGCCTGAGTTTGAACTCTGATCCGGGGGTATTTCGTTTCAAATTCCCTGGCTATCTGCAATGACTTATCTGTAGAGCCGTCATCCATAATAATGATCTCCAATGGGGCGTAGTTTGATCTCAGAACAGAATCAAGGCATTCCGCCAGATAGGCTTCCATATTGTAAACTGGGACTATTACAGAGATCAAAGGCTTTACCATAGTCATTTCGTCAGATTACAGCGTGTTAAATTTTGTCGCGCTGCTTAAGAATTTTCTGGAGGTAATACTTCCAAGGCTGAGAATATTTTAATTGTTTCCAGGGTCTGCTGCTGTGTGGCCGGTGCAGAACGGGCAGTTCGGTCATCAGGTAATTTTTGAAACCAAGTTTAAGTGATTTATGTGAAATATACACATCGAACCAGGATTTCTCCGGATCCAGGCGTTCAAAATCGTAGGCAGACAAAAGGCTGTTGCTTAGAATTGAACAGCAAAAACTTAGCCGTTTACGGGTCTTGATGGTTGAGGATGGATAAGAAGAGGCATATAGATAGGGGAAATTGATTGCTCCACTTTCATCAACGGTAACAGCGGCTACCATACCCGGCTTATGCAAGCCGGAACAGGCAGTGTGCATTTTTAATATTGTGTCCGGTTTAACACAAACGTCCGACTCGACTATCATCAGATCTGCTCCTGCTTCCAGGGCTTTCTTTTGAGCAAGTTGCAAAATCAGTCTGTAATTGGGAGAGGGATTTATAGTCAATTCTTCCAGATGTACCAGGCCGAAGTTGAATTCGCCGGCCATTTCTTCGAGGAGCTTTTTATTGCCTGCTGTACTGAAATCGTTGTAAACCGTATAGGAACAAGAAGCGGGCAAGTCCGACTCCATAATGGCCCTGATGCTTCCGGTTGTCGTTTCGTACGAATCTTTGACCGGAGTAATGATGTGCAAAGGCTTAGGCATGCTGCTCTAAAGACTTGTTGATTTTTTCGGCTAAAGCCCTCATTTCGTCCGCAGTCGGATTGAGTTTGGGTTTAGAAAAAAGCATATCCGTCTCTTTGTTTATAGGAATCAAATGAATGTGCGCATGAGGAACCTCCATACCAACCACAGCCAACCCGATTCG
>JAAZGQ010000443.1 GCA_012511135.1 Bacteroidales bacterium
GTGGAGGGTGTGCCCAGCCCAAAGCCCAATTGATAGCTTTCTCCGCATTGCGGACAGACCACTTCCAGCACCTCACTGGGTTGTCCTACCCTGACATCGGTACGACATTCTACCGGACAGGCAAGGTCGTAGGCATAGTATTGATCGTCAAAACCCCTCACCAGCAACAGGCCTCCGTAACCCAGGCGGTCGCTTGCAGTTTGCGGCTCGGTGATATAATAATAGTCTCCGGGAAACAAACAATTGATGGTGTTGAGGTTGCGCCTCATAAAAACCGGGCTTTCGGGTATGCTCGATTTATAGCGCCCGCAGGCAAATAAGCTCAGAAACAACAAGAAGGAAATTACTTTTTTCATTACAGTTCAAGCTTCCTATAAAACAACTTGTGACAACTGACATGCGACAAACGTCAGCGGAGGACTTTCAAATGACAACAGACAAAAAACCGGGAAAAGACCTCCGTTTGGCCTTTTTATTCTATTCAGTCTCAAAGATACATATTCCTCTGAGCTCTCGGGATGTTTTAGCTAAAAAATACTGTCTAAATCATTTAAATCCATTATTTTTGTGCTCAAAAAGAAAAAAACATGAAAAAATCCATTCTTATTTTATGTACCCTTATGATGATCTCCTGCGCCCAGAAGCAAGGCAATCCCTTTTTTGAAGACTACGACACCCCCTATGGTGCAGTACCTTTCGATAAAATCAGTATAGAGCATTACATGCCGGCTTTTGTGGAGGGAATGAACCAACACAAACTGGAAATTGATGCCATTGCCCTCAACGAGGAAGCTCCCACTTTTGAGAATACCATTGCCGCGATGGATTATTCGGGAGAATTGCTCAACAAGGTGTCTTTGGTATTTTTCAATTTAACTTCCAGCCACACCAACGACGAGATGCAGGCCATTGCTCAGGAATTGAGCCCTTTGCTTTCGGAACACGAAGACAACATTCGATTGAATGCTTCACTCTTTAAACGCATCGAAAGCCTCTACAAAGACAGAGCCAATCTGGATCTGAACACAGAACAGCAACGTCTGCTCGAAAAATACTACAAAAATTTCGTACGCTCGGGAGCTGCTCTGAACGAGAGTCAACAGGAACGCCTGCGCCAGATCAACAAAGAAGCCGCCCTGCTCACCCTGCAGTATTCCGACAATGTCCTCAAAGAAACCAATGTCTACCGCCTTGTCATCGACAATAAAGAGGATTTGTCGGGACTGCCCCAGGCCGTCGTGGATGCCGCTGCCGAAGCGGCTGTTGATGCAGATCTTTCGGGCAAATGGGTATTTACTCTGCACAATCCCAGCCGTTTGCCCTTTTTACAATACGCCGACAACAGGCAACTCCGCGAAAAAATACTCAAAGCCTATTACATGCGGGGCGACAACAACAACGAATACGACAACAAAGATATTGTCCGTAAACTGGTCAACCTTCGGGTTGAAAAAGCTCAAATGTTGGGATACAACACTTTTGCCGAATACGTACTGGAAGAAACCATGGCTAAAAATCCCAAAAATGTGTATGACTTTTTGGACGGTATCTGGCCCAAGGCTCTCCAACAAGCTCAAAAAGAAGTAAAAGAGCTGCAGCAGCTTATCGACAGCGAAGACGGCAAATTTAAACTGGAAGCCTGGGATTGGTGGTATTACGCCGAAAAATTGCGCA
>JAAZGQ010000052.1 GCA_012511135.1 Bacteroidales bacterium
CTTATGATAATATGTCCTTTTTGCGGAGTAGAACTCCAGGATAACGCCAATTATTGTTCGCTTTGCGGCGAGCCGGTAAGTAAGGATATCCAAATTAAACCGGATCATTTAAGCCTGGAGAGCAGACGCGAGAGAGAGCAGACGAAATACAAAAATTTAAGTCGTTGGCAGCAACGGAAAATATTTTTGGAAATAGCCGCCCTGATTCTCTGCTCGGGTGTTTTGATTACTACTACAATTAATTTGTTGCACGACCGTGCCCTGACCTGGTCCGTCATTGTGATGGCGGCAGCTTTGGTGCTTTTTATCAATTTTTCGCTTATACTGTTTTATTATCGCAAAAGAACCCGGATTTTTTTGCTGAGTTATCTGAGTTCGGTGGCTTTTATTTTATTGATACATTATTCGAGCGGCCACAGTCATCCAATTATTCAATGGAGTATACCTATTGTTTTTCTGGCGGCCTATTTAATTGTCTTCGGCTTAATTGCCCTGATTCGAAAAATGAAACAAAAAGGACTGAATCTAATTGCCTTTTCAATTATTGCCGGTGGCTTATTGTGTCTTTGCATCGAAGCCGGCATCAGCCTCTATACTTTTAATCGTATTGATTTGAATTGGAGTCTGATTGCGTTGACTGCGGCGATTTTTATTTCTGCTCTTTTGTTTTATTTGCACGGTCGTTTAAAAAAACTGAGCGATCTTAAACGCTTTTTTCATATATGATTCAGCACAAAATGCTTATTTTTGCACAATTAATGTAAGAACAGTACAGATTATGACCAAACCCCGCTATGTGATCTTTGATTTTGACGGCACGCTGGTTAATACGACCGATTTAGCCCTGAGTATTTACAACCGGGTGGCGGCTAATTATCGCTGCAAGCCCATTCCTCCCGAGGATAAACATTTGTTGTTTTCGAGCAAACTCAAAGAACTCATGGATCGTTTCAAGGTGAATTCCTTCAAGTTATTTTTATTGCAATTCCGTATAAGAAAGGAATTACGAAAACACATAGAAGATTTCGAGCCCATAGCCCATATAGAAACTGCTTTGGCTCAACTCAAAGAGGCCGGCTATAAATGTGGAATTCTTACTTCGAATGCCAAAAAAAACGTCGAACATTTTCTGGACATCAAAGGCCTGTCACCCTTATTTGATTTTGTGTATCAAAGCAAGCATTTCTTTGGCAAAGACCTGGCTCTGCATCAATTAATCAAACGCGAGAGCCTGAGTCTGGAACAAGTGGTTTATGTAGGTGACGAAATACGCGATATGCTGGCTTCCAAAAAAGCCGGAATTCCTATGGTGGCTGTAAGCTGGGGTTTTACTCCCCCTGATATTTTTGAAGGGAAACATCCCGACAGACTGGCTTATACACCTGCAGAACTCAAGACTTGTATAGATGAACTTTTTCAGTTTAGATAATTTTTATCACTTTTAATATACAGCATGCCCGAAACAACTGAATTAAACAAGCACAACAAAACAGACTACCCTCCCATGCACACGGCGGAGCACATACTGAACCAGACTATGGTAAGGATGTTCGGCTGTCCCCGCTCGATGAACGCGCATATCGAACGCAAAAAATCAAAATGCGACTATCTTTTGCCCCGGGCTCCCTTGCCCGAAGAAGTGGCAGAGATTGAACTCAGGGTCAATCAGATCATCGCGCAAAATCTGCCGGTGAGTATTGAGATTTCCAGCCTTGAGGAAGCCGCCAAAGTAGCTGATCTGAGCAAATTGCCTGCGGATGCCCCCTCTACTGTCCGCCTGGTTCGGGTAGGCGATTACGATACCTGTGCCTGTATTGGAGATCACGTAGACAATACTTCAGAGATAGGTCAATTCAAGATCCTTAGTCACGATTACGCCGACGGACGCTGGCGGCTGAGATTCCGTCTGGAAAATTCTCCCTATGGGAACGATTGAAGTCAGTCTGACGGCTCTGGGCCTGGCCATGGATTGTTTTGCGGTTTCCATTGCCTGTGGTTTGGTGATGAAGAAATTTCAATTCCTGCCGGCTTTCAGAATTGCTTTCCTTTTTGGGCTCTTTCAGGCTTTGATGCCCCTGCTGGGCTGGCTGCTGGGAACACAATTCGAAAAATACATCCGGCATCTTGATCACTGGATTGCTTTTGCCCTGCTGGCCTTCCTGGGAGGACGCATGATTTATGTGGATATATGTAAACGAAAAAAGAAAACAATACCCAAACTCATTAATCCCTACAAAAACCGCGTGGTGCTAAGCCTGGCGGTAGCCACCAGCATAGATGCCCTGGCCGTGGGCTTGTCTTTTTCGCTGTTGGAAATCAGTTTGTACCAAACAGTACTAATAATCGGTCTGGTCTCATTTGTCTTATCCTGGCTGGGCATTTTGCTGGCCCTGCGCTACGGCAACAGATTCAGGATAAGAGCAGAACTGATAGGCGGAATCATCCTGATTGCCATCGGAAGCAAGATTCTGATGGAACATTTGATTATGCATTCGCTGCAGGGATAGCAAAAATTCCTTACATTTGCGGATCAGACCCGTTCTGAAGAAAAATAATCAATTATCCGGCTATATGAACGAACAAATCAGGCAAATTGCCGAACGTATGCGGGGTTTGCGCGATGCCCTCGACCTGACCGGCAGTCAGGCAGCTCAGGCTTGCGAACTCAGCCTGGCGGAATACGAAAAATACGAAAGCGGCCAGGCCGACATTCCCATGAGCGTGTTATGCAAACTGGCGGCTGCTTTTAAAGTAGAAATTTCAGCTCTTATCACGGGCGACGAACCCTATATGAGTTCTTATTTTCTTACCCGCAAAGACAAAGGCAAAACCGTCGAACGTCGCAAAGCATACAAATACCAGGCCCTGGCCATGGGCTTCAAAAATGCCAAAGCTGAGCCTTTTATTGTCACGGTTGAGCCCAACGATCTGGCTATCTCGGAATTACATCTGAACAGCCACGCCGGTCAGGAATTCAATATGGTGCTCGAAGGTGATTTACTGTTAATTATCGAGGGTAAGGAACTGATCCTGCACGAAGGTGACAGCATCTATTTCGATTCGGGCAAGGCGCATGCCATGAAAGCCCTGAACAAGCGTCCTGTCCGTTTTTTTGCCATCATTCTGTGAATCTATGTTAGAAAAGTTTTTATCCAAAGTTGATTTTGATTCTCTGGACGATTTTCGCCGGAATTTTCATATA
>JAAZGQ010000444.1 GCA_012511135.1 Bacteroidales bacterium
ACCCTTACATCTGCCAAGGATTCAAACGAGGTAAACAATCTTACCTGCGAACGATGAAAGCTGCTGTTACTTTTCTTTTCGATGCTGTGTATCACACCAACAGGAATTCCCCGGGGAAAAGCATCAGAAAAACCGCTGGTTACAACTGTATCCCCTACAGCCCAAAAAGCATAGTCGGGTAGTTCCTCCAGCCAGGCAAAGCGGGTATCTCCGCCTTTCCAATTGAGCGAGCCTACACTGTTACTTCCGGCTATAATGCAACTGAAACTGATTTCCGGATTGAGTACAGGAATAACGACCGAAAAATGATCGGAACAGACACTGACCACTCCTACTATACCCTGATGGTTGCAAACACCCATGCCTTCGGCAATTCCGTCTTGTTTTCCCACATTAACAGTAAGGTAGTTGCGTAGTTGTGAGACACTGTTTTTGATTACCCTGGCCTGTATGTATTCGTATCGGTCGGCTGCTTTCAGCTCCTTTTCTGCCAGCCCGGCATTCCGCAAACTCTCTTCGAGACGAGCTATCCTGAGCTCCATTTCACTATTCAGGCGCAGCAATTCCGTATTATTTTCGCGCAAGGCAAAAAAACCGCTTACCGCTTCTCTGTAACTGTACAATTTCCCGTTTATACGATTGGCTGAACTAAAAAAAACCCCTTGCTGATAATCATTAAACCGAAACAGGAGTATCAGCGACAAGCTTTCCAGCATTAGAAAAAGAAAAAAGAATCTGTTTCTGGCAAGAAATTGAATCAGTTGTCGCATTAACGCATCAGAAAATTGAATTTATTTGTATTCTTCAAAGCCACGCTGGTGCCTCTGGCTACCGCGTGCAACGGATCTTCAGGAACGATGAACGGAATATTGATCTTATCGCTTAAACGTTTGGCCAAACCTCTGAGCAAAGATCCTCCACCGGTCAGATAGATGCCGTGACTTACTATATCTGCATAGAGTTCGGGAGGAGTCTGTTCCAAAGCATTCAATACGGCAGTTTCTACCTTGGAAACCGACTTTTCAAGACAATGGGCAATTTCGACATAGGATACAGGAACTTCCATAGGCAAGGCCGTCATCTGATTGGGGCCGTGTACCAAAAAGTCTTCAGGAGGATTCTCCAGTTCGGTCAGAGCTGAACCAACGTTGATTTTTATACGTTCTGCCGTGCGCTCCCCTACACGCAGGTTGTGTTGCCGGCGCATATATTCCTGAATGTCAGTAGTAAAATCATCACCGGCAATACGAATGGATTTATTGGCCACGATGCCCCCCAGCGAAATCACAGCAATTTCAGTAGTGCCACCGCCTATATCCACGATCATGTTGCCCTCGGGGGCTTCCACGTCTATTCCAATACCAATGGCAGCAGCCATGGGTTCGTAAATCATGTACACTTCGCGTCCCCCGACGTGCTCGGCTGAATCCCTCACGGCGCGTAATTCCACCTCGGTAGAACCAGAAGGAATGCAAACCACCATACGCAGGGAAGAAAAGAAACCGTTGCCACGGGGCAAAGCCATCTTAATCAGTCCACGGATCATTTGCTCGGCAGCATAAAAGTCAGCAATGACTCCATCGCGCAAGGGACGAATGGTCCGAATGTTCTCGTGGGTTTTTTCGTGCATCAGCCTGGCTCTTTCACCTACGGCCAGCATTTTGTCGGTCTTACGATCCAGAGCTACTACACTGGGTTCATCCACGACAATTTTGTCGTTACACATAATGATGGTATTGGCCGTACCTAAATCAATGGCTATTTTTTGAGTAAAAGAGAATAATCCCATATTCGTTTTTTAATGTTTAAAATGTCTGTAACCGGTAGTGTACATGGCCAGACCGTTGTTATTGCAATATTCAATTGATAATTTGTCGTTGATGGATCCTCCGGGTTGAATTACGGCAGTAATGCCTGCTTCATGAGCTATTTCTACACAGTCGGGAAAGGGGAAGAATGCGTCTGATGCCATTACTGCCCCATCCAAGTCCATACCGAAACTCCGGGCTTTGTCGATTGCCTGTTTTAAAGCATCTACCCGTGAGGTCTGCCCCACGCCGGCCGCACAAAGTTGTTTGTTTTTGGAAAGAACAATAGCGTTACTTTTATTATGCTTTACGATCTTGTTGGCAAAAAGCATATCTTGGATTTGAGCCGCATCGCTTTCATTGTCGGTAACACAACGTAAATCCTGTACACTTTCGGTATGTAAATCCCTGTCCTGCACCAATACTCCGTTGAACAAGGAGCGGAATTGCTTTCCTGTGCGGCTTGCTTCTTTCTGAATCAAAAGGATACGATTCTTTTTTTGAGTTAATATTTCCAGGGCATCGAAGTCGTAATCGGGAGCAATCAAGACTTCGAAAAAAAGTTTGTTGATTTCTTCGGCTGTTGCCTTGTCGATGGCTGCGTTGGTAGCAAACACACCACCAAAGGCCGAAACAGGGTCTGCCGACAGGGCGGCATTCCAGGCATCCACCAGCACCGGGCGCGAAGCCAGACCGCAGGCGTTGTTGTGTTTGACGATGACAAAAGTGGTCTCATCAAAATCGTTGACCATGGATACGGCCGCATCTATATCCAGCAGATTGTTGTATGAAATTTCCTTTCCGTTCAATTGTTCAAAGAGCTGATCAAAATCACCGAAGAAGGAGGCCAGCTGATGAGGATTCTCTCCATAGCGCAAGGCCTTGGAATTGTCGACGGCTACTCTCAAAGCTGATCCATCAGCCCCGTCGAACCAATTAAAAATGGCCGTATCGTAACCCGATGACACTGCAAAAGCTTCGCGGGCAAACCAGCGACGATCTTCGAGAGAAGTAGTGGCTCCCTGTTCGTTCAAAATATCGAGCAAAGCATCGTATTGAGCTTTGGAGGCAACAATGACTACATCCTTGAAGTTTTTGGCAGCCGCCCTGATAAGCGAAATTCCGCCTATATCAATTTTCTCGATAATGTCTTCTGCCGCAGCTCCGGAACGAACTGTTTCTTCGAAGGGATAAAGATCCACAATAACCAGATCTATGGAAGGGATGTCGTATTCCAGGCATTCCTGCTGGTCGGTATCCAATGAGCGGCGATTGAGTATACCTCCAAAAATTTTGGGATGCAGGGTTTTTACTCTGCCCCCCAATACCGAGGGATAACCTGTGAGGCTTTCGACTTTCTGGCAGGGATAACCCAGCGATTCAATAAACTGCCGGGTGCCTCCGGTGGAAATAAATTCCACACCCTCTTCGTGCAATTTGTGCAAAATTTCGTCCAGGCCTTCTTTATGATAAACAGAAACCAAGGCTGTTTGTATTCTTTTATTTTCTGACATAGGAATAAAAATGAAAGTTTCAATCCAATAAAACCGAGGGCTTAATTGCTCTTTCTGAACAAGATAAAGACCAGTCTGAGCCTTAGCCTATAAGGTTTGCAAATGTAAATAAAATCAAGGGTTTTAAAAAGGCTTTTTTTATATTATTTCAGCGAAAGTGGGCTCAGGGATTTTTACTACCTTTGCATCTATTAATTTATTACACAAAAATACAAGGATGAAAACAACAGCAGTACGTCTGTACGGCAAGAAAGATCTCCGCCTGGAATCTTTTGAATTGCCCGACATCAAGGACGATGAAATATTGGCAAAAGTAGTGTGCGACAGTTTGTGCATGTCTTCATATAAGGCTGCCACACAGGGTTCCGATCATAAACGTATTCCCAATGAAGTGGATAAAAATCCCATTATAATAGGCCACGAATTTGCCGGAGAGCTGATGAAAGTTGGCAGTAAATGGGCTGATCAGTTCAAGGCCGGAGATAAGTTTTCCATACAGCCGGCACTGAATTACGAAAAGGGCCCGGTAGGCATTTTGAGTGCTCCGGGTTATTCATATACCCAGATCGGAGGTGATGCCACATACGTTATTATCCCCGGGGAAGTGATGGAGCAAGATTGCCTTTTACCCTACAAGGGAGCAGGCTTTTATCCTGCCTCTCTTTCTGAGCCCCTGAGTTGCGTCATTGGTGCCATGCACGCCAATTATCACACCACTCCCGGTTCTTACGTGCACAAGATGGAAATTGTGGACAAGGGGAAAATGGCCATTCTGGCCGGCGTAGGTCCCATGGGGCTGGCAGCTGTCAATTATGTGTTGCATCGCGATGACCGCCGGCCTTCGCTTCTGGTTGTGACCGATGTCGACCAGGCCAGGCTGGATCGTGCTGCCAGTTTGTATACAACTGAATTTGCTGCCTCCAGGGGCATCGAACTTATTTACCTGAATACTGCCGGTCTGGCCGATCCGGTTGCCGGGCTCAAAGAACTTAGTGGCGGAGAGGGCTACAACGACGTCTTTGTGTTCGCACCTGTACGTCCTGTAGTGGAGCAGGCCGATGCTATTCTGGCTTTTGACGGTTGCCTGAACTTTTTTGCCGGTCCCTCCGATCCCAAATTCAGCGCTATGTTCAATTTTTACAATGTGCATTATGCCTATACCCACGTGGTGGGCACCAGCGGAGGCAATA
>JAAZGQ010000445.1 GCA_012511135.1 Bacteroidales bacterium
GGACAAAGAGCAGAGGTTTCGGTAAAAGGCATTTCCGGTGGAAATCTAATGGGAAAAGGCCCGGGAGCTCCACCCGAAGGGGATTTAGCTGTCGATATCGAAATCAGGTACTGTCTTTCAAAAGCAGATCAGGGCGTTTACACCTACTGTATTTTTGAACACCGGCCGGAATACGATGCCGGAGATTTTACCGAAGCACGCCTGGCCGCTAAGCTTCAAGCCTTTTTTAGCTATATGCACGTTGACGATGATCGCACAGGACCTTATCCCTTGTTTAACGAAGGCTGGGATAAATACGTGTACACAGCCTTGCAATGGAAAAACCGGGCCTATGGTTTCAGCAGTCCCGAAAAAGGCCTGGGTTGGTTTATGATGCTGCCCTCTCCTGAGTTTTTGAGCGGTGGGCCAACCAAGGCTGAATTCCTTGCCCACGGTATTGATCCGACCGTTTTGTGTTATTGGAGAAGCAGTCATTACCGGGGTGCCAGCCTCATTCTTGAAAAAGGGGAAGAATGGTCCAAGGTCGTGGGGCCTTTGTTTATTTACGTAAACGAAGGGCAAAGTCCCGAAGCTATGTGGAATGATGCAAAAAGAAGATTGAAAAAAGAAGAGCAGGCCTGGCCCTTCGACTGGGTCAAAAATGCCGCTTATATCCCTGCCGAAAAGCGATCGGCAGTGTATGGTCAACTTATATTGAACGATACTCCGGCAGAGGTAAAAAAAGCTTTTCAGGCTGAAATTTACGTCGGCTTGACCCGGACTCCATACAAGATAAATACCCCGGAGGGAGCGCTGAGACTTAACTGGCATAACGACGCAAAATACAATCAGTATTGGACAAAAAGCCAGGATCCCGAGGGCCGTTTTTACATTCAAGATGTACCGGCAGGTAAATACACCTTGTCTGCCTTTGCCGATGGTGTTCTTGGAGAATTGACGCAATCGGACATAATCATTCCGGAATCAGGACAAATTGACCTGGGTAAGATTGTATGGACTCCTGTACGTCGCGGGAAACAAGTTTGGGACATAGGCCTTGCCAATCGTTCTGCCGCCGAATTTGCCGGCGGGGATGCTTACTTTCGTCCCGGGCAGGCCCTGCGCTATGCCGCGCAGTTTGCCGCAAACACAGACTACACAATCGGAGAGTCTGACTATTCATCTGCCTGGTATTATGCACAGATGCCCTACGCGAACGATTCCAGCAAAATCATAGCTTTTACGGGGATGTCCGGCACAGGTGAAGAGACGTCGAGGAATATCCGTTTTACTATGGATAAAGCTTGTAATGGCCGTGCCTGGCTGAGAATTGCCCTTTGCGGAACGGGTGCTGATCCGCGCTTCGATGTCCTGCTTAATGGTGAACTGATAAAACAAATCGATCCGGGCATATCAGACGGAGCGCTGTACCGGCATCAGATTCACGGCATCTGGAGGGAGCTTGAGCTGGCTTTTGATGCAAAATTGCTCAGGGCCGGAGCAAACACGATAACATTAGTTGTACCCGGGGGTTCACTGAATAATGGCGTCATTTACGATTATATCCGACTCGAACTCCATGAAAAATGAGAAGCCACAACAAGTGAGCAGGAACCCGCAGCAAAGGCCCGGTCAGGGTGCTTCCCCCAAAGCAGATTTGCCCGATTTTGATGTAGCAGAACGGAATTAGTCGCCCAGGATTACTACTTTCCCGAAACTGTCTCCGATTTTGACCAGCAAGAGTTGACCTGCAAATTGACCGAGATCCACCACTTGACCGTTTTGAACGCTTGCAGCATAGACCAGTTCTCCGGTCAGTGTGTACAC
>JAAZGQ010000446.1 GCA_012511135.1 Bacteroidales bacterium
ACGCAAGGTTCTGTTTTTATCGTTCAGGGAACAGTACAAAATGGAAATCGTATCGGGTATAATCAAAATTACCGAAGTATATAAGAGAGCTCTCGGAAAAATACTCCAATAACCTGCATCGGTCTGCTCAATAAAAGCGACGGTCACATATGTGTAGAGCAAGGCTATAATCACTATTTCGGCAAACAACCAAACAAAAAAGCCTAAATAAGTAAGTTTGAACCACTTTTTACTGTTGTATATCAATACTCTGCTAAGCGTAAGAATCAAAGCCGAAACAGCCAAAACGCCTACCGTAAAGAAAAAATAATTTGATTTGCCGAGATCAAACCAGGCTGTAGAAGAAAATGGGGTGTAAATGTTTAAAAAAATGATGGAAAAAAGTATGGTAAACAGCAAAGATCCAAGCATTTGGTTCTTTTGCAACAAGTATGAAGGTACTTTTTGAGTTATCATTATCTCCTCTTTTTGGGGCAAATGCAATCGGTAATCGGGGACAAATGTAAAAACTATTTGGTCACATATAACAAGATTTAGCCACCGATATCGACATTTTCGCCACATTTCCAATTTTATTCACCACATAAACTTGTCATGCAGGCTAGAATCTAAGTACATTTGCGCCCTCAAATTTACAGAAAGATAAAATGAAAATTACTGGAACCGGGAGCGCTTCTCCCTCCTTAACGGTCAGCAACGAAATGCTGGCCACTTTTTTGGATACCAGCGATGAGTGGATCCAAACCAGAACAGGTATAAAAACCAGACAAATCATCTCGACAGAACAATTAAAAGACCTGGCTGCCGAAGCTTCAATCATTGCTATTGACGAAGCCGGAATCAAAGCCCCGGACCTGGATTACATCATCTGCTCCAACACGGTTAACGAATATGTTACTCCTGCCTTGAGTTGCATACTCCAGGGCATGCTTGGAGCCAATTGTCCCTGTATTGACCTTAACGGAGCCTGCTCCGGTTTTATATATGCACTGGATATGGCCGATGCCCTTTTTAAAAGAGGTAACATGGAGCATATCCTTGTTGTTTGTGCAGAGGAACCTACGCGTATGGTAGATTGGACCAGGCGAGACACCTCAGTCCTTTTTGGAGATGGTGCTGGCGCAGTAATACTTAGCAAAGGAGAAGGCTTCAAATCATTCAAGCTTTCAACCATAAGTAATACAGAAGCCTTGTATCAAATCAGAAAACTTCAGGACAGTCCTTTTGTAAAAAAGGAAGAAGAAGACGGAGCTCTGGTGATGAAGGGGCAGGATGTTTTCAAACTGGCGGTAAACTGTTCTTTGAGCGATATAAAAGAAGTTTTAAGATTGGCCGGGATCAAAGCAGACGATGTAGATCATTATTTGCTTCATCAGGCAAACATGAGAATTATTGACACTGTAATGAGATATATGGGCCAAACTAAACGTAATTTCCCTCATAATGTTGAACGCTACGGCAATACTTCCTCAGCCAGCATACCCATGCTACTTGATGAATTAAACAAAAAAAGGAAATTAAAAACCGGACAAAAAATGGTTTTCAGTGCGTTCGGTGCTGGCTTCACCACTGGAGCCTGCATGCTGGAATGGACTATATAAAACAGACATATATGATTAAAACCAGAATAAATTCATTATTAGGAATAGATTATCCCGTTTTTCAGGGAGGTATGGCATGGATTTCAGAGTCTAGCCTGGCTTCGGCTGTTTCCAATGCCGGCGGTCTGGGACAAATCTCCTCGATCAATGCCGGTGTTGATGTCGTGAGACAAGAAATACGAAAATGCAAAGCTTTAACCTCCAGACCTTTCGGCGTAAATATAATGCTTATGAGCCCGAATGCCGATGACATTGCCCGGATGGTTATAGAAGAAAAAGTTCCCGTTGTAACTACAGGTGCAGGCATGCCCGGTAAATACATGAACGACTGGCTGAATGCCGGAATTAAAGTAATTCCTGTTGTTCCCTCCTCGGCTATTGCCAAACGCATGGAAAATATTGGCGCCTGTGCAGTTATTGCTGAAGGTGGCGAGTCCGGAGGACATATCGGCGAAATCAACACTATGGCTTTGGTACCACAAGTATGTGATGCTGTCAGTATACCGGTAATAGCTGCCGGAGGTGTTGCAGACGGCAGAGGATTTGCAGCAGTACTTATGCTTGGTGCCGAGGGAGTGCAATGCGGAACCCGGTTTTTACTGTCCGCAGAATGTATTATTCATGAAAATTATAAAAACAAGCTCATAGCCGCGCACGATTCCGATACTATTGTAACCGGTAAAAGTCTGGGGCATCCTGTTCGTTCCCTTAAAACTCCTTTCTCTAAAAAGTTTGCCGAGATGGAAAAAGATCCTAACTTTACCGCTAAAGATATTACGGATTTTGGCACAGGCTCGCTTAGAAAAGCTGCAATGGAAGGAGATCAACTTATGGGCAGCTACATGGCAGGACAATGCGTCGGAATGGTCAACGAAATTCTTCCCGCAAAACAAATTATCGAAGACATTGTGCACAATGCAGAGCTTCTTTTGTCAAACAGTAATAAATGGATGGAAAAATGAAAAGAGTTGTAATTACAGGAATAGGCGCTATTTCTCCTATCGGCAATGATACCACCACCTTTTGGCAGAATCTTAAAAAAGGAGTCTGTGGAGTTGACCTGATTCAAAGTTTTTCCACCGATGATCTGCCGGTAAAAATTGCAGGAGAAGTCAAGGATTTTAAGCCGGATATGTATGGTATTGACGCAGCCACAGCCCGCAAAAACGACCGATATGCCCTCTTTGCCCTGGCTGCCTCGAATCAGGCAATGAAAGACAGCGGCCTGCAAGTTGAACCTGAACGTCTGGGAGTTTACATTGGCTCCGGTATAGGCGGAATGAACACCTTCGTTGCCGAAACCACCAAAATGATACAAAAAGGACCACAATGGATCTCTCCACTATTCGTACCTATGATGATTTCAAACATAGCCTCGGGGAATGTTGCCATTGCTCACAACGCACAAGGAGTCTGTCTGCCCATTGTGACTGCCTGTGCCACCGGCACTCACTCAATAGGCGAAGCCTACAGGGCAATCAGGCACGGCTATGCTGACGCCATTATTACCGGGGGAGCCGAGGCTGCGGTTGTTCCCCTGGCTATCGGAGGTTTTGCCAACAGCAGGGCTCTTTCGCGTTCCTTAGATCCAATGCAAGCCTCTTTGCCTTTTGACAAAAGACGGCAAGGTTTTGTGATTGCCGAAGGAGCCGGTATTCTTGTCCTTGAAGAATATGAGCACGCTAAGGCCAGAGGGGCAAATATTTACGCCGAAGTCAGCGGTTACGGCAATACCTGCGATGCCTACCATTACACCGCACCCAGGCCAGACGGCTCATCGGCTGCAAGAGCCATTCAGCTCGCGTTGACAGAAGCCGCTTTCAGGGAAGGCGAACTAATGCACATCAACTCTCACGGAACCGGAACACCACTGAACGACAAATCCGAAACAGCCGCCATTAAGATGGCGCTGGGTGAAAAAACTGCTCACAAAGCCATTATTAATTCCACCAAATCCATGACCGGCCACATGCTGGGAGCTGCCGGAGGAATTGAGCTCATTGCTGCCGCCCTGGCTCTGAAAGAAGGCATCGTACCTCCAACAATTCATCTGGATGAACCCGATCCTGAATGTGATCTTGATTACACACCCAATCAGGCCAGAAAAGCGGATATATCAATAGCTCTTTCAACATCTCTGGGCTTTGGAGGACACAACGGATGCATAGCACTCAGAAAAATATAACACTATGAAAAGAGAGGAAATTAAGACGTACATCCCACACAGGGAGCCGATGTTGCTGGTAGACGAAATTAACATTGACGAAAACCACGTGGCTCATGCCACTTACCGGGTCAGAGGTGATGAGTTTTTTTTACAGGGACATTTTCCGGGCTTTCCTGTGGTGCCGGGAGTGATTCTTTGCGAAATTATGGCTCAGTCCTGCTCTCTGTTGGTGGGTGATCAGCTGAAAGGCAGAACTCCTTTTTATGCCGGGATTGACAAAGCCCGTTTTAAATCATCAGTATATCCCGGAGACTTGGTTGAAATTACCGCAAAAATAGTCAATCAGCGATCCATGGTCTTTTTTATCGAAGCGGTTGCCAAAGTAAAAGAAAAAATCTGTGTACAAGCCAGCCTGTCTTTTGC
>JAAZGQ010000447.1 GCA_012511135.1 Bacteroidales bacterium
AGTATACCGGATGCTTGTAATTCAGAAGATTTGCACAACAGCGCCCTGAAATGCGGGCCGGAAGAATTACCGGCCGGAAGCGCTGCTTTTTGGGAGGCCTATCTTAAGCTGCAAATGGAGCAAAATATAATAATCCCCCAAAAACACCATAAAAGACCGGCCCAAGCTTCGATGCATAATTTTTTGATGGTGTGCGGAAGTGCCCATCAACACAGTCTCGATTACGCCGAACACTTGATTGAAAAAGGGATACATCTGATGGAAATGCCTCCTGAATTAAGTGCAGAACAAAAACCCGATTCTGCCGATCTGGCTGCCTGGATGAATGCCTGTCTTCAAGCCTGGGAAAAACAACCCCGCCTGGCTTTGAGAATTGCGTCTAAACCAATTTATTACGAAAACAGCGCAGACCGACTCAAAGCCCGTTTTACCGAAGTGTTGCATTTGCTTTTACAGCAGATCAGGCCGGAGGAATTGTTCATCGAGGGGGGAGCAACAGCTTCCAGCCTGTTGAACCGGCTTAACTGGACTTCCTTTACACCGGTAGATGAATTGGCTCCCGGGGTGGTTCGCTTAAAATTAAGTCATGACCCCAATCTTTTTATAACATTAAAACCGGGCAGTTATTCCTGGCCGGATTTCTTATTCAATCCATAAATTATGAAAACTTTTATCAGCTTACTGTTGCTTTTTACTTTGCCTTTTTATGCAGAAGCAAATACCATTAATTTACTCAAAGCGGGAGGAAAAAACGATGGCAAAACACTGAATACAAAAGCTATTGCCAAAGCAATAGATAAACTGAGTGAGCAAGGAGGCGGAAGCTTGTATTTTCCTTCGGGAACCTATCTGACCGGTCCCATTATGCTCAAAAGCAATATCACGCTTGATCTGGATGCCGGAGCTGTTTTGTCTTTTTCTGACGATTTCGATTTGTATATGCCTTACGTCGAAATGCGTTACGAAGGAGTAGTGATGAAGAGTTTTCATCCCTTGATTTATGCTTACGAAGCCGAAAATATAAGCATTAAGGGCAGAGGAACCCTCGAAGGTAACGGCCGGGCATGGTGGGAAGAAACCTGGCGGCTGGAAGTTGCCTTTTACAAGGGCGAATTGAAAAACGCTGCTCCTACCAAATACCAGCAAGCCTGGCTGGACGCGAATCCTGGTTTTAGTATTGAGCCGCAATCCGATTGGAAAAACACCCTTGCCAGGCATTGGTTCAGACCGCCTTTTATTCAGTTATACAAATGCAAAAACATTCTGATAGAGGGGGTTCATATTCAAAATTCACCTTTTTGGACTGTTAATCCGGAGTTTTGTGATAACCTGACCATTCAGGGCCTGACCATCGAAAATCCCGATTCTCCCAATACAGACGGTATAAATCCTGAATCCTGTACCAATGTGCATATTTCCAATTGCCATATCAGTGTCGGAGACGACTGCATAACCATAAAATCCGGCAGGGATTTACAGGGTCGTCAATACGCCGCTCCCTGCGAAAACATTACTATCACCAATTGTACGATGCTCTCGGGTCACGGAGGGGTGGTCATAGGCAGTGAAATGTCGGGTGACGTTCGCAAGATCACCATCAGCAATTGTGTGTTTGACGGTACCGACAGGGGAATACGGCTAAAATCCACCAGGGGCAGGGGAGGTATAGTCGAAGAGATTCGCGTAAGCAATATTGTGATGAAAAACATTCAAAAAGAAGCCATCATTTTGAATCTGTTTTACAGCAATGTCCCTCAGGAGCCGGTGACTGAACGCACACCCATATTCAGAAATATTCATATTTCGGGCATGACCGACTCAGAGGTGAAATCGGCCGGTTCTATTCTGGGCATTCCGGAAATGCCAATTTCCAATATTAGTATTGAAGATGTAAACATTCAGGCAGAAAGCGGGTTCCGTATTCAGGATGCCCGGGATATTCAATTACGCAATGTCTGCATCGATACTAAAACCGGAGCGGTTTTGCAAACCAGAAACAGCTCTGAATTGTATTTGTCCAACATTAGGACATCCAGCCCGCTGGCAGAAGCATCTCTGCTTGTAATGGAAAATGTTAGCGATGTATTTATTGAAGGATGTTTCCCGCTGCACGGCAGTAAAGCCTTTCTGGAGTTATCCGGTGCAGAAAGCAGCCGGGTGGTATTAAAAAACAATTACGTTGAACGCATTGATCAGCCTTATCTTGTTCACGACATGGTTGATCCTGCTACTTTGGTTTATTGATATGAAAAAATTCTGGTGTATAGCTTTGTTGTGTATTAGTGTATATACCTACTCTCAACAAAATTCGGACAATCGTTTTCAGCGTCCTCTCAGGGATGTGCTGGTGGATTTGCAGGCCCAATTTGGCGTAGGCCTGCGTTTTTCAGAAGAATTGGTCCGGAACAAGGTGCTCGATTACGCCGATTGGCGCATACATCCCTGGAGCCTCGAAGAAAGCCTGAACAATATTTTGCTGCCTTTCGACTTTAAATATGTCAAAGAAAGCGACACTTCCTACGAAATAAAAGCTTTTGAATATGCCCGCAGAACAGCTGATTTTGGCAAGGAGTTTTTGGATTACCTGAGCAGTCAATACAGTGATTTACCCACCTGGGA
>JAAZGQ010000448.1 GCA_012511135.1 Bacteroidales bacterium
GTCCTACACTGTCCAGTTTGAGGTATTCAATCGGGGCTCCGGCAGCTTTCATTTGATCGACAAAATCTTCGGTCAGTTCCGGACGGACTATACGATCGCTGCCTCCCTGAATTAAAAACATAGGGGGATGATCTCCTGCAATGTAGCCTATGGGCCACCATTCCTTTTTGGCCATGGGGACATCGCGCCCCAGCTCTGTGGGCGGAGAACCTGCGGCTACCACATTTACTCTGCTTGAGTATTCATTCCAGCCTCCGTCGCCTTCGAGACCGGCAGTATCGGCAACCATAGCCAGCATAAGGGCCAGATGTGCACCGGCCGAATGGCCGTAGGCGCCTATCCTGCCGGGATCAACACCATACTCATCGGCATGGGCCCTGAGCCACCTGACCGCGCATTTTACATCTTCGATACAAGCGGGAAACGGAGCCTCACCGGTGAGCCGGTATTCTACATTAATGGTAACATAGCCTTTTTTGGCATAGTCATTCATCATTTTCTGGTAGACATCTACCGACTTGGAGCCGGCAGCCCAACCGCCTCCGTGAACAATCACCAAAGCAGGGCGTTTGGTGGAGGCGGGTTCTGCAGGCATGGCCATGTCTAGTTTCCAGGCCTCGCTGTTTCCCTGGCGATAAGCAATATCTTTTTTTGTGATGATCTCATGCCGGCTGCCCTTGACAACATCCGCAGGATCGCTAAGGACTTCGTTATTTGATTGTGATTTCAAACTAATGGCAGTAAATGCCAGGGACAATAGCAATGCAATTTTTACCGGGTGTTTCATGATCTTTCAGTTTAGATTAATGATCTCTCAGTTTGGATTAGAGGATAAGGCCGGCCCCTGTCGGGTCAGATCGGCGTCAAATTTATTCATATTAATGGAATTAAAAAATATCAAACCAAAATTTCTCTGTATTTTTGCTAAAAACAAAATCGCCTGTTCAAGTTGGAAAAAAAAGATAACAGTTCATGCATAACATCAGGAAACATTGTGTATAGAAGATAAGTAAACAGACATTTATTGGTAATGTGTATGGTTGCCACCTTGGCTTACTGCCTGTTTTTCTTGAAGTTTTCTGCTTGTTCAAAAATCTCAACATACACTTCATCCCTCTCTACAGGTGGGTAGCCAAACTCATCTAAAATCAGAATCAATTCAACTTTCAATGCCGATTTTATGTCGTCCCGTTTGTTCCAGTCAGGGTATTTTGCCTGGCTGTCAACGATTACTTTTACGGCTTTTGACAATTCAATCAATTTGTCCTCCGGATAGGTGAAGTCGTATTTTATGCAGAGTTCTTTCAGGATGTCATAAAAGGCTTTTTCTTCAAAGTCTATTCCTAACTCCTCACCTGCCTTAAACTCTTTTTGAACATCCCAGATCAGGTTTGTTAAGGCTTCTGCTATTTCTTCGTAAACCTCACTTCTCAAAATGTCGTTTGCATCACGATCGTTGTAACGGTCAACAATGGCTTGCATTTTTCTTGAAAAGTCAATTCCTTTTACTCGGTTCACTTTTCGCATTTCGCCAATCACTTTGGCTAAAAGCTGTTGAAGCAATTTGATTTTGGTATTTGGCAGTTTGATTTTATCAATCTTTGCCATATAGTCTTCATCAAAAAGATCCTGTTCCTTTTCGAGTTCGTCACCTAGTTTAAAGATTTCCTCTACTCCGTCACTTTGCAAGGCATCTTTAATCATTTCCCGAACCTTGGCGTTCATTTGCGCAGTATCGGGTGCGTTGCCTTTGGATAGTTTGAAAACGATGGAACGGACAGCCAGATAGAAGTGGGTGTAATCTCTATCTGCTTGAGTCAGTTTTTCGCTTCCTGCACAAATATCATAAGCGGCCTTTAGGCGCTGAACCAATCCCATGAATCGAGTTTCCAGTTCTTTGGTTTGTTGCACAAATTCAGCTGCAAAATTCAACGTATGCAATTGCTCAATGGTGCTGCCTTTAAAGTATTTAGAACTGTCAAACTTATGCATCAGTTTTGCCAGCAAATCCAAATGGTCACGGACAACAACCAACGATTGTTCAATTTCTTCAAAGTTTTCTTTGTCGCCTTTATTGTATTTGGCAAGTGCAAGGTTCATTTGGTTTTTTATGCCGATATAATCGACTGCCAAACCTTTGTTCTTACCTTCAAACTTGCGATTCACCCTCGAAATGGTTTGAATCAAATTATGTTGTTGTATCGGCTTGTCAATGTAAATGCTATCCAGGAAAGGTACGTCAAAGCCGGTAAGCCACATATCAACCACAATGGCAATTTTGAAATTCGATTTCGGATTTTTGAATTGCCGGTCAAGTTCTTTCCGATCAACAGAAGTTCCCAACATTTTCCAAAGTTCATCCGGGTCGTCTTTGGTTCGGGTCATAACCATTTTAATACGTTCAATTGGCTTTAATTCCCGTTTGTCTTTGTCGGTTAGTTGTGCGCCTTCTTCGGCTTCTCTTATTTCGTTCCATTCCGGACGAAGTTCAATGATTCGTTTGTAAAGGTCATAAGCAATTTCACGGTTGCTGCTCACAAACATTGCTTTACCTTTTACCGTTGCACCTTCAGAAATTCTGTTTTCGTAATGGGTTACAAAATCTTCGGCAACGGCTTGCAGACGGTCCGGATCGCCAAGAATGGCGTACATATTTGCCGATTCCTGTTTGCTCTTGTCA
>JAAZGQ010000053.1 GCA_012511135.1 Bacteroidales bacterium
AATTCAGGGAATTCTGACAAGGCCTGACGTGCTTCCTGGAGTCGTTGCCCGGCTTCTTTGATTTCTTCTTCTTTTTTGAGCGGATTATGCGGGCTGATCACAAACCACAATTCATCAAGCCCGGCTTGTCTGAGCGCGTGTTCTGCCACGGAAATATGTCCGTAATGAATAGGGTCGAAAGTGCCTCCAAAAATGCCTATTCTTTTCATAATACGTTCAATATCTGCTCTTTAATCTGTTCCAGTTCGTCTTTCATGCTAACGACCAAACGCTGCATTTCGGCGTGATTGGCTTTGGAACCCAGGGTGTTGATTTCTCGTCCCATTTCCTGCACGATAAAACCAAGTTTCTTGCCTTTGCCCTCGGTGTTTAGGGTGCTTTTGAAATATTCACAGTGGTTGATCAAACGAGACTTTTCTTCGCTGACATCCAGTTTCTCGATGTAATAAATCAGTTCCTGCTCAAAACGATTGCGATCGTAATCCTGGGCAGCTACTTTCTGCAGACCTTCTTCCAGACGGGTTTTTACTTTGTCTATGCGTTCGGCTTCGAAGCTTTCCAGCTCCCTGAGCAAAGATTCTATGGCTTGCAATTTATTCAGGAAAAAGGCTTCCAGCATTGCACCTTCCTGTTTTCTGAAAGCATTCAATTGTTCTATGGCCTGGTCGAGCAAGTCCATCAGTGCTGTCCATTCCTGCGCTTCCATATCGGGATGTTCTCCCTTCAACACATCGGGCAATTTAAGCAAAACGGACCAGGGGTCGGAAGGAGGACTGATCCTCAAAATGCCCGATGTTTCGAGGATATCGCGGTAATAGCTTTCCAGCAAAGCGCGATTGATGCTGCAGGGAGTATCAATCTGTTCCGTTTCCAGCTGTATCAGCAGGTCAATTTTGCCTCTTTCCAGGCGTTTTTGAATTTCGTTGCGGATCTCGGTTTCCTTTTCTTTCAACAGGGAAGGGATGCGCATGGAAAGATCGAGCTGTTTGCTGTTGAGGGAACGCAGCTCGATGCTTATTTTCCTTTTGCCAATCTCAGCCTGAGCCTTGCCGTAACCTGTCATGGATAATGTCATGATCGTTGTTTTTTTGCGTTTATTTTGTCTGTATCGTCCTGACGGATTTCTACCCGTCTGATTTTGCCACTGATGGTTTTGGGCAATTCCTCTACAAATTCAATCACCCGGGGATATTTGTAAGGAGCAGTCACCTGTTTTACATGTTCCTGTATGTCTTTGGCCAGGGCCTCTTTGTCGTGATCACGGTATTCTTTGGCCAGAATAATGCTGGCTTTCACCACTTGCCCTCTGATTTCGTCCGGAACTCCGGTAATAGCACATTCCACCACCGAAGGATGGGTCATCACAGCGCTTTCTACCTCGAAAGGCCCGATACGGTAACCGGAACTCTTGATGACATCGTCCATGCGGCCTACAAACCAATAGTAGCCGTCCTGGTCGCGCCAGGCCACGTCGCCGGTGTGGTAAACATCGTCGTGGTATACCTCGCGAGTGCGTTCGGGGTCGCGGTAATATTCCTTAAACAGGGCAACCGGCCTGAAACGATCGGTTTTGAGCACAATTTCGCCTTGTTCGCCTTCTTCGGCAGAACGGCCGTCGGCAGTGATCAAATCCATGTCGTAAGCCGGATTGGGCACCCCCATGGAACCGGGTTTGGGATCCATCCAGGGGAAATTGGCAATGGTCAGGCTGGTTTCGGTCTGTCCGAAGCCTTCCATCATTTTGATGCCGGTTTGCCTGTAAAAAGTCTCGTATACCGAGGGATTCAAAGGTTCGCCGGCGATGGTGCAATATTCCAGTGAGCTTAAATTGTATTTCTCAAGATCCTCCCTGATCAGGAAACGAAAGATGGTGGGAGGGGCACAAAGCGAGGTGATTTTGTGGCGTTCGATCATGCTTAAGATGTCGGCCCCCGAAAATTTCTCGTGATCGTAAACAAAAACACAGGCACCGCAAAGCCATTGTCCGTAGAGCTTGCCCCATACCGCCTTGGCCCAGCCCGTATCGGCAATGGTCAGGTGCAGGCTGTCCTTGTGCAAATTGTGCCAATATTTAGCTGTAACTATATGCCCCAGAGGATAAACGAAGTTATGCGCAACCATTTTGGGCTGGCCGCTGGTGCCCGAAGTAAAATATAATAGAGAAATATCGTCGTTGTTGTTGACAAAAGCCGGCCGGACAAAGGCAGGAGCCTGTTCCAGGCCTTCGCTAAAGGATTTCCAGCCTTCGGGACAGAGAGGGCCGACCGAAACAAGCTCTCTTAGTTCGGGAGATTCGGACTTTGCGTCCTGAATATGTTGCAGACATTCTTCTTCGCCCACGGCTACTATCATCTTGATGCCGGCTGCCTTGTTGCGGTAAACCAGGTCCTTTTTGGTCAGCAAATGAGTGGCAGGTATGGCAATGGCTCCAATTTTATGCAGGCCCAGTACACAAAACCAAAATTCAATTCTTCGCTTGAGAATCAGCATAACTTTGTCGCCGTGCCCTATGCCCTGTTGTTGAAAAAAGGAGGCAGCCTGGTCGGATCGGGTTTTGATTTCGGCAAAAGTATAATCGTGGTGCATCCCCTGGTCGTTGGTCCAGCAAAGGGCTCTTTTGCCGGGCTGCTCACGTGCCCATACATCTACTACATCGTAGGCAAAATTGAAGGAATCGGGTACGTTTATATGAAAATTCCGGCGAAAATCGTCCAGAGAATCAAAATCAACTTTGGATAAAAACTTTTCTAACATAGATTCACAGAATGATGGCAAAAAAACGGACAGGACGCTTG
>JAAZGQ010000449.1 GCA_012511135.1 Bacteroidales bacterium
AAATGAATCAGGACGAATTGCTTATCAAGCTTTTTGACGAAGTAGCTTATGTTTGGCCAAGAGTGGGTTATCCTCCCTTGGTTACACCCTTTAGCCAATACGTCAAGAATCTGGCCCTGATGAACGTTATGCAACTCGAAAAGGGCAAAGAGCGCTGGGCTTTTATTGCCGACGATATTTGGGATATGATTTTAGGTAAAGCAGGACGTCTGCCCGGTAAACTGGCTCCCGAAATCATCGAAAAAGCCAAACAGGAAGGCAGGGAATTTTTTGAAGGCAATCCTCAGGACAATTATCCCGACGTTCTGGACGACTATCGCAAATTGATGAAAGAAAAAAATTGGGAATTGGGACAGGACGATGAAGAATTGTTTGAATACGCCATGCATCCGGCTCAATACGAAGCTTACAAAAGCGGTAAGGCCAAAGAAGATTTTCTGGCCGAAGTCGAAAAACTTCGCAAGACAAGTGATTGCTCGGAATTACCCAAAGAACCCAAAACCATCACAGTAGAACTCGAAGGACAACAATACCTGGTCACGGTAGCTTTCGACGACAAAGCTCCGGCAGCCAGTTCCGAAGGAAAAGAGCAGCAGGCTTCGGGCGAAGGCAATGAGGTCTTGTCACCCCTGGAAGGCAGCTTCTACCTGACCAAAAATACTCAGGATACTCCTTTGAAAGTAGGTGACAGAGTAAAAAAAGGCGACGTTATCTGCTATGTGGAAGCTATGAAAACCTATAATGCCATTACTGCAGAATTTGAAGGCAAGATTACAGCTATCCCGCACAATCCGGGAGAAACTGTTTCGGAGGACGATGTATTAATGAAAATCCAGTAATGCCCTATGAACGACATCTTCGATAAGCTTTACAATATGACTGCCTTTAGCAATATCATTGCCGAACCGCAGTTCCTGATTATGTATGCCATTGCTTTTGTATTGCTCTACCTGGGCATCAAAAAGCAATACGAGCCACTTTTGCTGGTGCCTATTGCCTTTGGCGTTTTGCTTGCCAACTTCCCCGGCGGGGGGATGGGTATAATTCAGGCAGACGAGCAGGGTATGGTTGAAGTTCAGGGAGTGATGAAAAATATCTGGGATATGCCCCTGCACGACATTGCACATGAATTGGGCCTGATGAACTTTATTTATTATATGCTCATCAAAACCGGCTTCCTGCCTCCCATTATTTTTATGGGAGTAGGTGCATTGACCGATTTCGGCCCTATGCTGCGCAATTTAAGACTGTCCATTTTCGGAGCAGCAGCACAATTGGGCATTTTCACCGTTCTTTTAGTATCTATCGCTCTTGGATTCACACCCAAAGAAGCCGGATCTCTTGGAATAATTGGAGGTGCTGACGGTCCAACGGCCATCTTTACCACTATCAAACTAGCCCCGCATTTGCTGGGTCCCATTGCCATCGCTGCCTATTCATACATGGCTCTGGTTCCGGTGATTATTCCCCTGGTAGTGAACCTTACCTGTACCAAAAAAGAGCTCTGCATCAACATGAAAGAGCAAGAAAAGAAATACCCCTCCAAAACCGAGATCAAAAATCTCAGAGTGGTAAAAATTATTTTCCCCATTGCCGTTACCACAGTAGTTGCCTTGTTTGTGCCC
>JAAZGQ010000002.1 GCA_012511135.1 Bacteroidales bacterium
CCTGTCAACAAGTCCTGAAAACCATTAAAAACCGATAGAGTACAAACCATTGCTATAGTGGCCGCTGCTACTCCAAAAACCGAAACCATCGAAATGATATTGATGGCATTATGTGATTTTTTGGAAAAAAGATAACGACGGGCAATATGGAATGCAAGATTCATTTTTTGAGCAAATCTTCTATGTTTTGAACATAATCCAGTGAATCGTCCAGAAAGAAACTCAATTCAGGCATTTTTCTCAATTGAAAACGCAGCCTTTGGGCCATCTCGTAACGGATTGATTTGGCATTGTTTTGAATATTGCCGAGCATTTCTTTGCTTTTTTCGGGCGGAAAAAGACTCAGGTAGGCCTTGGCCACACTCAGGTCGGCACTGACACGTACCACGCTGACCGTAACCATGGTGCCGGGTAATGCTGTGGTTTGTTGCCGAAACACTTCGCTCAGTTCTTTTTGCAGAAGCCGGCTTATTTTATTTTGTCTGGTTGTTTCCATCTCTTTTCTGTTTATGCTTTTATTTTATGCGTAGTATGGTCAATCCATCGCGAATGGGGAGAATAATTTTTTCCACCCGGGAATCTGCCGCAATATAATCGTTAAAATCTGCAATAGCAATGCTTTGAGCATCTTTGTACGAGATTTCCTCTAAGGGCTTTCCGTTCCATAATGTGTTATCTGTCAAAATAAAAGCACCACTGGACATTTTATGGAGCAATAAGTCATAACAGCTTTTGTACTCTCTTTTGTCTATGTCCATATAGACCAAATCGAAAGACGCTGTTAGCTCAGGAATCAAATCGGCAGCTTCTCCAAAAAGAAGGTCAATCTTTGAACCCAGTTCTGATCTTGAAAACCAGGCTCTCAGATGCTCTTCCAGTTCATCGTTGTGGTCTATGCTCAAAATGCGGGAGCCGGCAGGCAGCCCTTCGGCCAGGCAAAGCGTCGAATAGCCGGTAAACGTTCCCAGTTCCAGCACCCTGCGGGGGCGGATCATTTTGCACAACATGGCTAACACCCTTCCCTGCAAATGGCCGGATAACATCCTGGGATTTAAAAAACGCACATACGTTTCTCTCCTGAGCTCCTTCAGCAATTCGGGTTCAGGATCAATACGACTACAGATGTACTTTTCTAAAAGCTCATCCATACAACACTACATCTAAGATACATTTTGCAGGAAGGTTTCTACAGCCATACGGTAGGATTCCATCCCGTAGCCGACAAAGCTGGCTATACAGGAGGCTTCCATTCTTGAAATATGACGAAAATCTTCTCTTTTGTAAATATCCGAAATATGAACTTCAATCACCGGTGTTTGTATTGCTTTTATGGCGTCAGCTATGGCGATGGAAGTGTGGGTATAGGCTGCAGCATTTAAAATAATGCCGTCGTAACTAAATCCAAACTCATGAAGCTTATCGATGATGGCTCCTTCGTGATTTGACTGAAAGTACTCAAGTTCTATCTGAGGATAGTCTTTTCTCAAGATTTCGAAATAGGCTTCGAAACTTTGTGAGCCATAAATATCCGGTTCCCTTTTGCCAAGGAGATTCAGGTTAGGCCCGTTGATGATGGCGATTTTCATACCTTTAAAATTTAGGGGTTCCTCTATTTTTTTATTAATTTTGCTCCGCCGCCAATGTATGCAGGTCTCAATTTCTGCCTGACAAAGGTAAAAAAATTATGACGACAGCTTCCGATTGTATAAGAAAATACCAGGCTTTTCTCAAATTGGAGAAATCTCTGTCAGAAAATACCCTTGTTGCATACATGAGCGATTTGCAAAAACTGATGGATTTTAGCAGTGGTAAATCGTTGACAGATATTAAACACGAGGATCTGGAACAATTTCTGTGTCAGCTCAGAGACCTGGGCATCAGCCCGCGCTCTCAGGCTAGAATTCTTTCCGGAATCAAATCCTTTTACGGCTTTTTACTTATTGAAGATTACATTTCAGCCGATCCGACCGAACTCATCGAAACGCCCAGGCTCGGCAAAAAACTTCCCGAAGTGCTCTCTGTCACAGAAATTGACAGCCTTCTGGCGGGTATTGATTTGTCGCGCAAAGAAGGCCAGCGAAACAAGGCCATGTGGGAAACGCTTAATAGTTGTAGTCTGCGGGTCTCGGAACTTACCGACTTGTAACTTTCGCATAGATATTTTAAAGAAGAATATTTAATGGTCGATGGCAAAGGCAGCAAACAACGTCTGGTGCCTATTTCTAATAAGGCTATGCGGGAGATTTCGCTTTGGCTGATTGACAGAAATCTGCTGCCAAAACAAAAAAATCAGGAAGATTTTGTATTTTTGAACCGTCGCGGATATAAACTTTCCCGTTCCATGGTGTTTAGAATTATCAAAGAACAAGCCATCCAGGCAGGTATTAACAAAAATATCGGGCCGCATACCCTGAGGCATTCCTTTGCCACCCACCTGCTGGAGGGAGGAGCCAACCTTCGTGTAATTCAACAAATGCTGGGGCACGAGAACATTCAGACCACAGAGATATACACTCATATGGACTCCGCTTATCTAAGACAACAACTGATGGAATTCCATCCCAGAAATATTTTATAAAAAACCCTTACTATGAACATTGTCGTTTTAGCCAAACAAGTACCCGATACCCGCAATGTGGGAAAAGATGCCATGAAAGAAGACGGTACCGTCAACAGAGCCATTTTGCCGGCCATTTTCAACCCCGAAGACCTGAATGCTCTCGAGATGGCTCTGGGCATCAAAGAACAATTTCCCGAAACCTGCATTCAGGTATTAAGCATGGGGCCTCCACGGGCAGCCGAAATAATTCGTGAAGCTCTTTACCGAGGAGCTGACGGAGGCATCTTGATGAGTGACAAAGCATTTGCCGGAGCCGACACCCTGGCCACCTCTTACGCGCTGTCAAAAGCCATACAAAAAATGGGGCCAATCGACCTGGTTATTGGAGGAAGGCAGGCCATTGACGGTGATACTGCACAAGTAGGCCCCCAGGTGGCTGAAAAATTAAATCTGCAGCAGGTGACCTATGCCGAAGAAATTCTGGAGCTCGATCCGGGAAAAAAACAAATCCGCATTAAACGACGTCTGCCCAGAGGAATAGAAGTCGTGCTCTCGCCCCTGCCTGCCCTGATTACAGTGAATGGCTCTGCCAGGCCCTGCAGACCCCGCAATGCCAAGAGAGTGCTTAAATACAAATATGCCCTGACAGCCCTGGAAGCCGAAGAAAATCCAAAATACAAAGTCCTCTGCGAACAGCGCAGCGATTTGAATATCCCGATATGGAATGTAGAATTAATTGAGGCAGATAAAGTCCTTTGCGGTTTATCCGGCTCTCCTACCAAGGTCAAAAAAATCGAAAGCGTTGTTTTTCAGGCCAAAGAAAATATGATGCTACAATCCACTGACGCAGAAATCGATACCTTAATAAAAACTTTACTGGATAATCACACTATAGGATAACAATATGCAGCTTTTTTAAAATTTTAATTCCCGAAGCTATGAAACGATTGGCATACAACCGAAGCGCAAAACTGTTTTTTGCAGTATTATTGGCTGCTTTACTTCTTCAATCCTGCGGCAGCGTTTTACTTACCGGAAGAAAGCAACTGATGTTAGTTTCGGACGAAGAAGTAGTTGCGCTTAGTCTGCAGCAATATAGAAGTTTTATGGACAGTGCAGAACTGGTGGCTAATACAGCTGATGCTGAAATGATCAATCGAATCGGGCGCTCGGTGGCTGAATCTGTAGAAAATTTTATGACATTCAACGGCAGAGCTGCCGAAGTGGAAAATATTGACTGGGAATTCAGCCTGGTCAAAGATAACAACGTAAACGCTTTTGCTATGCCGGGCGGCAAAGTTGTTGTCTTCACCGGCATGCTTCCTGTAGCCGAAACCGAGGCCCGTTTGGCCGTTGTCATAGCACATGAAATAGCTCATGTCATAGCCAAACATTCTACCGAAAGAATCAGTCAGCAAATAGCTTTACAATTTGGCGGAGAGATTGCCGGCGGACTGTTAAGCGGCTCGTCAGAAGCCAGGCAAGGCATTGCATCCACTGTTTTTGGACTGGGAGCCCAGCTTGGAGTGATGATGCCTTACGCCCGCAAACAGGAATACGAGGCGGACGAACTTGGCTTGCTTTTTATGGCCATGGCCGGCTACCATCCTCAGGAAGCCGCTGCTTTTTGGACCAAAATGTCGGCTTCGGGAGGAGCTGCAATGCCGGAATTTTTGAGTACTCACCCAACAGATGCCAAGCGCATCGCCAGAATTCAGAAAAAAATGCCTGAAGCGCTGTATTACTACAAAGGCCCGGGCATTATTAACAGAACCACGGCCCCTATAGTCAAAGACACCAAAGTTTTATAAAATTCACCTTTCTTTGTGGTGCTGACTTTTCCCCGGAAGCAATTGTTTCAGAGCTACATCTTTGTAGATAAGCACCAAGAGGAAAACAAAAAGCAGAGCCGTTCTGAAAAGCAATTTCAGCCACAAAGGCTCAAGAGGCAGAAGCATCCCCAGAGCGTACAGGCCTGCTGTTAGCAATAAGTACTTGCCGGCCGATTTCAGATCGTAGTGTATGGGGTAATATTTTTGTCCCAGCCACCAGGAAATCACCATCATCAACAGGAAACAGACAAAAGAGACCCAAGCCGCCGCCACGTAACCATAGCTTGGAACAAACAACATGTTCCCCAAAATGGTAATTACAGCTCCAAACAAAGAAATATAGGCACCCCAGCGAGTGCGGTCGGTCAATTTGTACCAGAGAGAAAGATTGAAAAATACACCCTGGAACAAATAGCACATCAACACGATGGGAACCACCATCAAACCCTCGTGATAATCAGGACTGATGATGTATTTAAAAATGTCCAGATAAAACATTACCCCCAGAAATATCAGAAAGGCAAAAATGACGTAATACTTCATTGCTTCGGCGTAGGCCTGACGATTGTCTCCGTCGCGGTGTTTTGCAAAAATATAAGGTTCGTAGGCATAGCGAAAAGCCTGAGTAAACATCATCATAACCACGGCTATTTTATAACAGGCTCCGTAAATACCCAACTGGGCCCTGGCGTATTCCTGATCCTCGAATAGATGAGTAAAAATAATTTTATCGAAAGTCTGATTCATGATACCTGCAACTCCCAAAACCAGCAAAGGCAAAGAGTATTTGAGCATTTTTTTGAGTAAGGCCGGGTTGAAATCAAATTTTACTTTGATAAAATAGGGCAAAAGGGCCAGCAATGTTATACCCGTTGATAATAAATTGGACACAAAAACATAGCCCACACCGTAATCCGGCTTATAAAACCAGTCGATCAAAGCAGGATTCCAGTCATAAATCCTGGGGCAGAGCCAAATAAAAAACAAGTTGAAAAAGATATTGCTAAATATCATCAACAGTTTGAGCGAAGCAAAACGCCATGCTTTGTTTTTGTAACGCAAATAAGCGAAAGGAATGGAGGTAAAGGCGTCGGCTGCCACAACAATGACCAGCATACCAATAAACTCGGGATTATTTTCATAACCCATACCGACAGAAATCTGAGGCAAAAACGCCAGGGCCAGTGCCATAAAAACCAGGGAGGTCAATCCCAGCATACTCAGGCTGGTGGAATAAACCTGATCAGATTTATAGTTGTCGTTGTTGATAAAACGAAAAAAACCGGTTTCCATGCCATAGGTCAGGATAACCAAGGCCAGAGCTGTCCAACCGTATAGTTCGGTGACCATTCCGTAATCGCCGGTTTCTTTGAGTGTATAAGAATAAAAGGGAACGAGCAGCCAATTTAAAAATTTGCCGATAATACTGCTCAAACCATACACAGCCGTGTCTTTGGCCAACGATTTAATTCCTGCCATCGGATCTTAAAACAAGCGTTGAAAATTTCCCTGGTAGTTTCGGCCTAAATGCTTCCAGGCCAGCTCGGTAACTTCTCTTCCTCTGGGTGTGCGCTTTAAGAAACCTTCCTGAATCAAAAAGGGTTCATACACCTCTTCCAAAGTGCCCGCATCTTCGCCCAGGGCAGTCGCAATAGTAGTCAATCCCACCGGGCCACCCTGAAATTTGTCGATGATAGTGGTTAATATTCTGTTGTCGATTTCGTCTAGTCCGTGAGTATCGATGTTCAGAGCCGAAAGAGCATATTTGGTGATATTCAGGTCAATCTTTCCATTGCCTTTGACCTGTGCAAAATCACGGATCCGCCGCAGGAGTGCGTTGGCTACACGGGGAGTGCCCCGGCTTCGGCGGGCAATTTCGGAAGCAGCTTCGGTACTGCAAGGGACATCCATTATACGCGCTGAGCGCTGGATAATACCGGACAATACCTCCGCCTGGTAATACTCCAGATGACAATTGATACCAAAGCGGGCCCTCAGGGGGGCCGTGAGCAAGCCACTTCGGGTAGTGGCTCCTATCATGGTAAAAGGATTGATGTCCAGTTGTATAGATCTGGCACTAGGGCCTTTATCAATCATGATGTCTATGCGATAATCTTCCATAGCCGAATACAGGTACTCTTCGACCACCGGGCTCAGGCGATGTATTTCGTCGATAAACAAGACATCGTTGGCTTCGAGCGCAGTCAAAACTCCGGCTAAATCGCCCGGTTTGTCAAGTACCGGGCCCGAAGTGACTTTGAAACCCACACCCAGTTCATTGGCAATAATATTGGACAAAGTAGTTTTGCCCAGGCCGGGAGGGCCGTGCAACAAAACATGATCCATGGGTTCGTTGCGCATAGAAGCGGCAGAAACAAAAATTTTGAGGTTTTCTACCACTTTTTCCTGCCCGCGAAAATCCATAAAACTGAGCGGACGAAGGGCTTTTTCGAAATCCTGTTCGTTTTCGTTCAGCCGGCGGCTGCGTATGTCAAACTGATCATTCATGCTGCGAAGTGAGGCTCAAAGATACACGCATTCGGGGAATATCGAAAGGACTGGGCTGAATAATTTTTTTTAAGCTGCGCTCAGGA
>JAAZGQ010000450.1 GCA_012511135.1 Bacteroidales bacterium
CCAAAGGGACTCCCGATTGTCAGATTTTTCCCGAAGACGGCAGCACTTGCCCGGTTGAAGAAACAGAATAGTAGCTAATAATTAATAGGATATATAATGAAATTCATTGTTGTAAAAAGTGTAGGCCTTCTGTTGATAAGCACTCTAATGCTGGCTTGTGCAGATCAATGGGCCGAGCACATCCGCCCGGTGGACAAGAACCTGGAAACCAATTTGCTCCAGGCTATTAAGGCCGATCAGGATTTGAGCCTTTTTCTGGCTGCCCTGCAGGAAACAGGCTATGATAAGGTGCTGGAATCTATGGAAAATTATACGGTTTTTGCCCCTTTGAATGAGGCCATGTCTGCTTATGAGTCGGCTTCGGTGGAGCTAAAGAAGAATTTGGTCAAAAATCACATTGCCCCTTTGAGTTTTAATGCCTCGGACCTGAGTTCAATGGAATATTTAATGATGTTGAGCGGCAAACACCTGAAGCTGGACGAAGTGATTCTAACCGAGAAAGAAATTGTCTGTGCCAACGGCATTCTCAGGACCAGTAACAGCCTCAGTTTACCCAAAGCCAATCTTTACGAATTGATTTCAGCTTATAAGGACAGTCTGGAAATAGCCCGGATCGTTTATATGGCCGGAGATTCTATTATGGATCCGGACAGGAGTATACAAACAGGGGTGGATCCCGCCAACGGCAGACCTATTTACGATACGGTTTATCAGTATTATAACCCTTACCTGGATAGTTTGTCGATTGATCAGGAGGATTCTACCTATTGTTTTGTCATGCTCAGCAACAGCAATTTCACCAAACTCAAGGCCAAATACGCCAAATATATGCAGCAATGGGACCAAAGCAGCGGGGCTGTCAGTGACAGCCTGACGGATTTAGTGGCAGGCCGGGAGCTGATTTACGACTTGCTCTGTCCAATTGCCGGTTTTGACGAAACTATGCCGGTTTACAAGAATACCAAAGCTGTTAACATTGATATGAGTAATGTTCTGGTGCAAGACAGAATGGAAGCATCCAACGGCTTGCTCTTGATTTGCGACAGCGTCAACATACGGATGAAGGACAACAAAATTAAGGAAGTGTATATTCAGGGCGAAGACTATGTTGAAAGCCTGAATCCCGGCTATACTTATATTCGTTTGCGCGATTACGCCATGGCCGGCAAAGATGTGATGGTAGCCGGACGCTGGTCTGAAAGTTTTGACTATCCTACGGTGCTTGACGGAGTGGATACGACTTTGTCCCAAACAGTCAACTTCTATTATTACAGCGCTACGGCTTCGGGTTCTTATTACGATAAATCCATTAATTTTTATCTAAAGTACACGCCCAAACTCTATTCGACCAAATATCGGCTATACTGGAAAACTTACGACGATTTTGAAAGGCATTATGCGGGTGACACCCTGGATCTGCTTTATAATCCGGACGATCCCAATCAGGCTTGCCCCTCGGTGTACCGGGTAAGCCAAAAGTTGTACATTTCTCTGCCCGGCCAGCCGGAATTGAAGCGAAACAACGGTATTATTGAGAATATGACTTTACAGTCGGGAGCCAAGGTGATGGTGGGTATTGTTCCGGACCCGACAGACGAAAGCGGACGGGATCATACGGTAGGCGTTAATGCGGGTTTTGAGGCAGAAATCCCTTTGCGTTGGTACAAGGCCGCAGGTGATTACGAGGCTATCTCTACGGCTCTGGCCAGCAGCAGAACCCGCGATTACCTGGACTGCAGCTCTATGGGAGCCGCTTGTTTCTTTGTGACAAATTCTCCCTATACCAGTGCTTCCAACAGTACTACCAACGGCTTGATCTTTTTGGATTATATCCGTTTGGTTCCCGAAATGATCGATGAAAATGACTAGAGAATATTCAAGCCCAAGAATCATGATAAAATGCATAAAAACCATAGGCTTACTCCTGTTGCTGACAGGGATTAAGGTCTTGACGGTGACAGCTCAGGACAAGGCTGTGATCGTTAATGGCAAGGTGGTGTCTGAAAGCAATCAAAGAGCGTTACCCGGTATTAGCATATCTGTGCAGGATCTGGCCTCTGCCATGACGGCAGACGACGGCAGTTTCAGTCTGAGCCTGCCTTCGGCCGATGCAGAACTAAGTGTATCCGGTCCCGGTTATCAAAGCAAGAAAATTGCCCTCAGGGGCAGAACCCAGGTACTTATTAAGTTGCACGAAGACAATTTTTCAAATTCTGTCTACAAAGAAGTGCTTATGCCCCTGGGTATGGTTAATAACAGCCACCTGAGTGCTGCGGCCGTTTTTCTTGATCAGGAAAGGACCACCGAAGTAGCCACTATGCCTGAGCAGCTTTTGCAGGCAAAAGTTTCGGGTTTGAATACCATGTTCAGATCGGGAATGGAAGGATCGGGGGCCAATTTGTTTGTCCGTGGCTTCAATTCGCTTTATGCTTCCAACCA
>JAAZGQ010000451.1 GCA_012511135.1 Bacteroidales bacterium
GCATCCAGGATGATTTGAACCCGGCAATAGGAATTGACTTTCTGCCCCAGCTTATGAATAAGGTTGTGCTGCCAGTTCCCGTCGGTATCGCGGAAACGATGATGCAACACGGCTTTGCTCCGGGAGCTGCTCCAGTTGGAGTCGGTGCCGGAGTCCATGTATGAGTTGACAATATGTACCCTGCCTTTGCTGTCGCTCGATTGGGTTTCCTGATTGATATAGCCTTTATTATATGGAATGTCGGCAATTTTGAGCGATGCGATGCCCTGCCTCAGGCAGTTGCCCGAAGTCCGGCTGTCCGTGAATTGGATGGCTTCGCTCAGAGCCACCTGATTCCCGTAGGTATCTTTCCAACTGCGGCCGTGGTCATCGCTGTAGGCATAACAGAGGTCGTGGTTGGTCTGTCCCCCAAAATCGTCTCTCCAGCACCAGGAAACATGCAATCGTCCCTGTTTGTCGTAATCCATGCGGTTGATGTAGGCGCAGGAATTTGGGTTGGTATCCATGCCCTGGACGTAACGGCCTACAAGACTCCAGCTGTGAGTGTCGCCATCGTATTCGCGCAGGTAGCTGTCTCCGTCACCGCTCAGTTTGTACCGGCACTCAAACAGCAGGTTTCCGTCGGGTTTTTCGATAAAGCGGGGATAAGTCACATCGGGCACAGGCACGCCGGTTTCGAGCTCATTGGTGGTAGGCCCGAAATTTCCGGCTGTCCAGGCCAGGCTGTCGTTGTTGGCCAGGCCAATCACAGAACGACAATAATGCAGGGGATCGTTGTGGTGGTCGTAGGCCAGGTGAATACTGCCGTCTTTTTTGCAGATTCCCATAGTAATGACGTTGTGGGCATCGTCCCGGTTGTTTTTGTAGGGGAGCACCACTTCCTGCCACTGGCCGGCCGGCAATCGGCGGCGGGCTATGCAGACTTTGCGTTCCATATTATAATAAACCGTATACTGCCAGCCCCTGTAACTGACCAGGGCATCTTGTTGAAAGGCCTGCCCTGTGAGTTGTTCCTGTGAATTCTGCATTACGTAGCTGCCGGAACCGGGATTGGTTTCGGCCACCCGGTAGAGAGCAATCTCAGCCCTGGAATGAATTAAGAAGGAGAAAAAAAGAACTATAATTACTGAAAATGATCTGGACATAGTACAATTTTGGTAAGGATTTAAGTAGTAATTCAATGGCGAAGATACAGCTTTATTTTATTTTGAGAAATAAGGCTTTTTGATTTACTTTGTACAAATTTACCTGAAATACCATGTCCGCCCGCCTAATCAGTTTTTTCACTTTGTTGCTTCTGGTTTTTTCGTCCAAGGGAGAGATGCAACTCTCTTTTGAGTATTTTCCTTACATGGATCAATTGCCATCCAGTTCCGTCAGAAGAGTTTTGCAAGACAGCGAAGGTTATATGTGGTTTGGAACACTCGATGGTGTTTGTCGTTACGACGGCTATCAGGTGAGGACCTTCCGTTCGGATATGCACAATCCCTCACTGCTCACCAACAACGACATTCAAAGCCTGGCCGAAGACAAACAAAACCGTATCTGGATAGGCACCAAACAGGGTATCAATCTCCTGGATCGAAATACATTAACAATTACGCCCTTCGAAGAATCCTTAGTGCAGGGAGACAACATCAATGCCCTCACCTGCGACGACAAGGGGAATATGTGGATTGCCACATCGAGGGGACTTTTTTGCTACGATGTGTCCCGTAAATTGCTCAAAACCTACTGGAGCGATCCTTACGACGAGAAAACCCTGCCGGATGCAAACATTACTTATATTTCAAGGGACAACAAAGGCAATATCTGGATTATGTTCTGGAACGAGGGCTTATGCCGTTATCTGCCCGAAACAGACAATTTTGAGCGTTTTCCGGCTACCGAAGAAATGAGCAGCCCTTTCCGTCTGTATCAGGACAAAGACGAGCAGTATTGGCTTTGCACCTGGGGCAATGGTTTTTTTAAATTCGATCCGGATGCACTTCCCGACGAGAGATATACCCGCATACCCGTATACAACGCAGCTGGCGGGGAAGAACAAA
>JAAZGQ010000054.1 GCA_012511135.1 Bacteroidales bacterium
AGCCAAAGGAGCGGGGCTTGAGCGCCGGGGAGCGCTTCCGGGAAATCAATCAACGGGAGCGCTGTTCAAAAAAAATGGCCATCAAACCGACAGCCACTTTAAATTCCCTATGTTAACAAGCCGATTATTTCAGCTCGTGCTTATTGTTTCAGTGAATGCTTTTTTATTTCAGCTCATACTTTGCCAAAGCCTTCAGCAGCAGCCAGCCCCCGAAGAGCTGAACCAGCAGGCCGGGCAGTCCCAGTCTGAAATCCTGCAGCGCGGCGGCAAAACTGCCGGTCAGGCCCCATTCGGCCAGGCCGCCAAGCAGCTGATAAGCCAGAATCACCACCAGCAAATGCAGCAACGAAAGCTTATTGGTTTTGGAGGCAACCAGGGCAGCAGCAAAAGCCAGTAAACCCGATTTGATCAGAATGATGGGCAACATGCCCGGAACCGGCATACCAAAGAGCAAATAATTGGCCAGAGGCGACAAAACCGCTGTGAGCAAACCGATCTTCAGGCCAAACTTATAGGCAGCTATCAGCGTGAAGAAATAAATCGGCAGCCAGATCAAACCACCGCCGGGTATCAAATGGCAAAGTTGAGGAAACAGCAGGTTGCCGGCCACAAAGGCAGCCCCAAACAAATAAGTGCGATAATTGGCAAAGCTCAGATTCAGGGCTTTAAAACTCAATGCAGAAGTCATATCTTTTAATTTAATTGTTATACAAATGGATACAGTCGTTCAAACGAACTACAAATATAAGCAAGCGAATGAAACAACACAAAAAAGCGGGCAATAATTTACCCGCTTTAAGTGATATTATGGATTAAAACCCTTATGCTTCTTCTCCGGGAAGAACAGAAACAAAAGAACGATCGTCTTTTTTGCGTCTGAAAGCTACAGTGCCGTCTATCAGAGCAAAGAGGGTATGGTCTTTGCCGATACCGACGTTATCGCCCGGATGATGTACCGTGCCGCGCTGACGAACCAAAATATTTCCTGCTTTGGCAAACTGACCGCCAAATATCTTAACGCCCAATCGTTTGCTTTCCGATTCACGGCCGTTCTTGGAACTACCGACTCCTTTTTTATGTGCCATAATCTGTAAAATTTAAAGGATTAAGCGACTACAATTTCGTTGATTTTCACTTCGGTCAGGTATTGACGGTGACCGTTTTTCTTTCTGTAGCCTTTTCTTCTTTTCTTCTTGAAGACAATTACTTTGTCTCCCTTGAGGTGAGAAAGGACTTCGACCACCACTTTGGCGCCTTCCACGGCAGGTGTTCCCACCTGTACGGCTCCTTCGTTGTCTATCAAAAGAACCCTGTCAAACTCAACCACAGAACCTTGTTCTGCTTCCAGGCGATGCACATACAGTCTGCGGCCCGCTTCGGCCTTGAACTGTTGCCCCGCAATTTCTACAATTGCATACATTAACTAACTAATTTACAAGTTATTCTTCGGAAGGTGGGATGCCAGGGCAGCGCCTCTTTGTTACCTTGCACGAAATCGAGCCGCAAAAGTAGCTCTTTTTTTTAATTCAACAAAGTCTGACGGCAACTATTTTATTACTCGTTCAAAAAACGTTCGGCTTCTATGGCAGCCTGGCAGCCCGAAGCTGCGGCAGTGACAGCCTGACGGTATACCGAGTCGGCTACATCACCGGCGGCAAAAACACCGGGCAGGCCGGTTTTGGGCGTGTTGGGTTCGGTAATAATATAACCGACCTCGTCCAATTTCAGATAGGAAGCAAAAATCTCCGAGTGAGGTTTATGACCGATGGCCAAAAACAAGCCGTCTATGGGCAGGTCAAAACTACTTTCGTCGGCTTGTCCCCGCTTTTTGAGCATGTGGGCGCCTTCCACTCCGTTGTCGCCGTATAAGCCGACTACTTCGTGCTCAAACAAAACGGTGATTTTGGGGTTGTTCAGGGTTCTCTCCTGCATGATTTTGGAGGCTCTCAGGTAGTTCTTGCGCACTACCACATACACTTTGGAGGCCAGGCTCGAAAGGTAGAGGGCTTCTTCGCAGGCAGTATCTCCTCCGCCTACCACGGCCACCGTTTTTTGACGATAAAAGAAACCGTCGCAGGTGGCACAGGCCGAAACACCCATACCTGAATATTTTTGTTCGTCGGCCAGGCCCAGGTATTTGGCCGTGGCTCCTGTAGCTATGATCAGGCTGTCGCATGAAATCTTGTTTTCATCGTCTATGGTCAGCACGTAGGGACGTTGCGAGAGGTCGGCCGCCGTCGCCATTCCGCTTCTGACTTCGCAATCGAAGCGCTGAGCCTGATTGCGCAGGTCTTCCATCAGTTGAAAACCGCTCACTCCTTCGGGATAACCCGGAAAGTTTTCGACTTCGGTGGTGGTGGTCAGTTGACCCCCAATTTGCATACCTTCGTACAAGACAGGCTTCAGGCCGGCACGGCCGGCGTAAATGCCGGCGGTGTAGCCGGCAGGTCCCGATCCTATGATCAGGCAGCGAACATGTTCCATAATTTCTTACCTTAAATCTATAACCACGGCACCGGGATAAGCTTTTTGCTGAAAAACAAACATAGCGTCCGGATATTCCTGGTCAATTATGTATTTATCAATATTAATCAAGGATCCCGACAGGTCTTTGTTACGGATACTTATGCGCAGGGGCCGGTGAGTTTGCTTGTCAAACCAGACCTCAATACGCTGAATATCCGAATGCTGTTCCTGTGGAATCAGTTCTACATGCTGCGCAATTTTCGTGCCAAGCTTTTTTTCTCCTGCATAACGGGCGTCAAAGCCGTATTTGTAGAGCTGAAACACCATGACGGGATTGATCATGATGAGGTCTTCGGGAGCCGGGTTGCTTAGGTTAACTTCCTGAATGTTCACCAGATAAAACCATTGATTCTTGCCGTC
>JAAZGQ010000055.1 GCA_012511135.1 Bacteroidales bacterium
CCGTCTTTTTCAATACTTTTTCTGTATTCATCCAGGGTTGTGGCCCCGATGCATTGTATTTCACCCCTTGCCAAGGCGGGTTTAAGCATATTTGCAGCATCCATGGATCCACTGGCGTTGCCGGCACCCACTAAAGTGTGGATTTCGTCAATAAATAAAATGATGTCGGGATTTTTTTGCAGTTCATTCAAAACGGCTTTCATTCTTTCCTCAAATTGCCCGCGGTATTTGGTTCCGGCAACCATCGAGGCCAGATCCAAAGAAACGACCCGCTTGTCAAACAACATGCGCGACACTTTGCGTTGCACTATGCGTATGGCTAAACCCTCGACTATAGCCGATTTGCCCACACCGGGTTCACCGATGAGAACAGGATTGTTTTTCTTTCTTCTGCTCAAAATCTGAGCCAGCCTCAGGGTTTCTTTTTCACGGCCGACGATGGGATCAAGCCTGCCTTCTAAAGCGGCTTTTGTAAGATCGTTGCCAAAATTATCCAGGGCAGGAGTATCCTTACCGGCTCCTGGTCTGTCCTGAGTTTTCTGAAAGATGTCGGGTTTATTGCCGGCACCGTATTCTTCGGCTTCTTCGTCTTCTTCGTCGGTGAATTCCGGCCCCGAAGTCGGATAATTTTTTTCGTAAAAAAGGCTGCGCAGGGTATCCCATTGTACGCCTTCGTTGTTGAGGACGTTGGCCGCCAAATTGTTTTTCTCTTTCAGTATAGCTAAAAGAATGTGTTCTGTATCAATCATTTCGCTTTTCATTCCGTGCGCTTCGAGCAAGCCCATTTTGAGAACTCGTTCACTGGATGGACTTAAAGGTAAATCAATGGGATCCTGTATCATCTTGTCCTGTCTGATCTGTTTCTCGATGGATTGTTTCACAAAAGCGACATCCACGTTGAGTCTGCTCAGGTATATCAGGGCTTTACTGTTTTTCTCCCTCAATATTCCTAACAGAAGATGTTCCGGGTCAATAACAGCGTTGCCAAGTCTGCGGGCTTCTTCGTTGCTAAAACCTAAAACCTCAAGTACATCTTTGGAAAATTTATTTGTATTCATCATTATAATCTTTCTGTTCAAAATGTAAGACCTTAGGTAAGACATTTACAAGGTCAAAATTACTTGTTTTCTATCAATATTTGTCTACTATGAGCAAAAAACTTGCCAAAGGACAAAATGTCAGTATAGATTGTTTCGAAAACAGCTTGAATCCTTGAATTTATTGCTGTTTTTTTTGCTCAGTTTATTAAAAAGTGCTACATTAGCGTGTTTTTATTTCACCTGTTAAGAAATTAATCAAATGATTGATGAAGAAAGAGTTATAAGGGTTAACATTGAAGAAGAAATGAAATCTTCCTACATAGATTATTCTATGTCAGTTATTGTTTCCCGAGCCTTGCCCGATGTACGTGACGGTATGAAGCCGGTACACCGCAGAGTGTTGTTTGGTATGAATGAATTAGGTAACAATTCAGATAAACCCTACAAAAAATCAGCCAGAATTGTTGGTGATGTTTTGGGTAAATACCATCCCCACGGAGATTCTTCTGTTTATTTTACCATGGTGCGTCTTGCACAGCACTGGTCTATGCGTTATCCATTGGTAGACGGACAGGGTAATTTCGGTTCAGTAGACGGTGACAGCCCTGCAGCCATGCGTTACACGGAATGTCGATTACGCAAGATTGCAGAAGATATGTTGGTGGATATTGACAAAGAAACCATCGACTTCAAGTTGAACTTTGACGATACCCTAAAAGAACCCACTGTTTTACCAACACGCATTCCCAATCTCCTTGTAAACGGAGCATCCGGTATTGCTGTCGGTATGGCTACCAATATGCCTCCGCATAATTTATCGGAAATTGTGGACGGTACTATTGCCTATATTGACAACAACGACATCAGCATAGAAGAATTGATGAAATACGTCATAGCTCCTGATTTCCCCACCGGAGGGTATATCTATGGCTACTCTGGCGTTAGGGAAGCTTTCGAAACCGGAAGAGGCAGAATAGTGATTCGTGCCAAAGCCGATATAGAAAACGGCCCGCAACACGATAAAATTATAATAAGTGAGATTCCTTATCTGGTAAACAAGGCTGAACTTATTAAAAGTATAGCAGATCTTACCATTGACAAGAAGATCGAAGGCATTTCGAACGTAAACGACGAATCGGATCGCAGCGGCATGCGCATAGTTGTGGATATCAAACGCGATGCCAATTCTAATGTAGTGCTCAACAAATTGTTCAAGATGACGGCTTTGCAGTCTTCTTTCAGTGTGAACAATATTGCTCTGGTACACGGACGTCCCCGCATGTTGAATCTCAAGGACTTGATTCGTCACTTTGTAGATCACAGGCATGAAGTCGTGAACCGTAGAACCCAGTATGAGCTGAACGAAGCAGAAAAAAGGGCTCATATTTTAGAAGGCCTGATTATCGCCTGCGACAACATAGACCGTATAATTGCCCTTATTAAAGCATCCGATTCTCCCGAGGATGCAAGAGCAGCTCTGATGGAAAACTTTGATCTTACTGATCTTCAGGCCAGAGCTATTGTAGAAATGAGGCTGCGTCAGCTTACCGGCCTTGAAGTTGACAAATTGCACCGGGAATTTGAGGAATTAACCAAAAAGATTGCCAGATACAAAGAGATTTTATCCAATTTGAGTTTGAGAATGGATATTATCAAGGAAGAATTGCAGGAGATTAAAAATAAATACGGTGATTCCAGGCGTTCAGAAGTCATTTATGCTTCAGAAGATTTCAATCCCGAAGATTTTTACTCCGACGATCAAATGATTATTACCATTTCTCATTTGGGATACATCAAACGTACCCCCCTGATAGATTTCAGGTCACAAAACAGGGGTGGGGTAGGATCCCGGGGCAGTGAAACCCGCGACGAAGATTTCGTGGAATACATCTATCCTGCTACTATGCACAATACTATGATGTTTTTCACTCAAAAAGGGAAATGTTACTGGTTAAAGGTGTATGAAATTCCAGAAGGTTCCAAAAACTCCAAAGGCAGGGCTATCCAGAATTTACTAAATATAGACGGCGAAGACAAAGTGAACGCCTTTATCAGGGTTATTTCGCTGGAAGACAAAGAATTCAACGAATCACACAACCTGATTTTTGCCACCAAAAAAGGGATTATCAAGAAAACCGCTTTGGAAGCTTATTCCAGACCAAGAACCAATGGAGTCAACGCCATTACCATACGTGAGGACGATCAGGTTATTCAGGTTCGTCTTACTGATGGAAACAGCGAAATCATACTGGCAAACAGAAACGGGCGTGCCATTCGTTTCAACGAAAAAAACGTCAGGCCTATGGGCCGCACAGCTACCGGCGTACGCGGCATGCATATTGATGATGACGGTCAGGACGAAGTCATCGGAATGATTATTGTTTCGGAAAACGAAAGCATAATGGTTGTATCTGAACAAGGATACGGCAAACGTTCCGAAGTGGAGGATTATCGTATTACCAACAGAGGCGGAAAAGGAGTCAAGACGCTGAATATCACTGATAAGACTGGTAAGTTGGTGGCTATTAAATCAGTAAATGACGAAAATGACCTGGTGATAATCAACAAATCTGGTATTGCTATCCGGCTGCCTTTGGTTAATGTCCGTATCATGGGCAGAGCCACTCAGGGGGTACGTCTTATTAATCTGGAGAAGCATAACGATCAGATCGGTTCTGTTTGCAAGGTTTCTTCCGAAAAAGAGGAAGAGACGGAAATGGCTGATCAAAACATTCCGGACGAGGATCAATTCTCAAGCAATGAAAATCAGCAAACAACAGATGAGAATTAATGCTCTTAAGTTGATTAAATAAAATTCTGATGTATATTTGTATATAAAACATCAACAACATTAAAAAATGAATCAAATGAAAAAGATTGCTTTATTACTTACAGCCATCGTTTTATTGTGTGGATGTAATACCTATGCACAAATGAAAAATGTGCGCAAGGCCAAAGCCAGACTGAATGCCGAGACACCTAACCTGGTCGAAGCCAGACAGGCCATTGAACCGGCACTGACAGATTCAGTTTCTAAAAATATGGCTGACACCTGGTTTACCGCCGGTAAGATTTATTATAAATTGTTTGATCAGGAACAAAAGAAAGAATGGGCCGGATCCAAAGCTGACGGTGAATTGATGGCACAATCACTGGCCAAAAGTTACGACAGTTTTGTGATTGCCGATTCTTTGGATCAAATGCCCAATGCCAAAGGCAAATTGAAACCTAAATTTCGGAAACCCATTACTGAAATGGTAAAAGCCATGCAAAATGGCTTTATTAATTCCGGATCCTTTTATTTCAAAAAACAAGATTATCAGAAGGCGATAAAGATGTTCGAGTATTATCTGGATTATCCTAAGCTGAAATTCTGGACTGAAGAAGAAAGAGAGGGTTATCAGAAAGATACCATGATTGATGATATTCAATATTATTGTGGAGCTTCGGCTTCGCAGGACGGAGATTCTGAAACAGCCATAAAATATTTCACTAAATTACTGGATGTATATGAACCTCAGGAAGATATGTATCAATTCCTGATTTATGAATACGGAAGATTAAAAGATTCCGTTAACTTACTGGAATTGTATAAGATAGGGGTTCAGAAGTTTCCGGAGAATCCTTTCTATGCCCGTAGCCTTATCAATATTTATTTAAATAAGAATGATTTGGCCGAAGCTCTGATATGGATTGACAAAGCCATCGAAGAAGACTCTCTGAATGCCACTTTGTGGGATGTAAAAGGACGGATTTACGAAAGCGAAAAAAATATAGAAGAAGCTGAGCGTTGTTTTCTAAGAGCTATTGAGCTGGATCCCGATTTTGAACCGGCCCTGGGTAATGTTGGGCGTATTTATTATAACGAAGCTGTTGAAGAATTGGACCGTGTTAATGCCATCAGGGATGACAGGGTTTATCGCCGCGAAAAAGCCAAAATGAAAGCGGTTTTTGAGAAACCTTTATCCTACATGGAAAAAGCTCACGAACTTAATCCTGAGGAAAGAGATTATATCATTGCATTGAGAGGTATTTATTATAATCTCGGTAAGGGTTATGAAAAGAAATACGAAGAAATGGATACTCTTATGAAGCAAGGGCGTTAAACTTTTTCTTTTGAACAAAATTATAATTCAAATAAAAAGGTGTTCCTGTCAGGGACACCTTTTTTTATTTTGGCCTTTGTATTGAAATAAAACGGCTATATTTATCGCAAAAAAATATACTCAAGCATGAGAAAAAGTATAATTATAGTTTTACTGCTATTATCGTTGCCTTTGTGCGCACAAATAGGAGGTCGTTTCCCTTCTGAAATGAAAATAGTTACAGATCCTGTTACCGGAACGAAACTTAAATTTCTTACCAGTAGCACAGCCGGAGATCACAAGATTTATCAAACGCATAATCAATGGACTTCAGACGGAGAATGGTTAATATTTCGTTCGGGCAGGGTGCCGGGAGAGGCTGTGGCCGTCAACGAGGAAACAGGAGTGCTGGTACAGGTGACAGAGGGAGGATATTCCGGCATGTTGAACATAGCCCGCAAGTCGATGAAATTGTATTTTATGCGCAGACCATCAAGCCAGGATCGCAGTAGAGAAATGGATATTATTGAGGTCGATCTGGAAAGCTTATTTGCTGATAGTGAAGCCGGTAAGATCAAACCAGCTTCGAATTACCAGAGAGTTTGCGGTTCAACACCTTCCGAATGGGAAGCCGGCGGCGATATGGCCCTTGACGGAGACGAAGAATGGGTATGGTTTCGTGTAGGCAAGAAAGAGGCAGCC
>JAAZGQ010000452.1 GCA_012511135.1 Bacteroidales bacterium
AATTTTGGTAGCTTTAGCTTTTTGTTCCTTTTCCTTCTTTTTCTTTTGATATAGAAATTTTTGAAAATCAGTAATACGACAAACCGGAGGAACGGCGTTAGGTGATATTTCTACCAAATCCAAATGTTGATCTTCGGCTATTTTTAGTGCTTCCTGAATGCTGTAAACACCTATTTCCACATTTTCGCCTACCAGTCGAACTTCTCTTTCACGAATTCTGTGATTAATCCGGTATTTATACTTTAAGTCGTCTTTTTTCATTCAAATGTATATCCCTGTGTTGTATATTATTAATTTTTAAGAGCTTATCTATATTACGTTCAACATTCTTTCTACTTCTTCCAAAAAATTTGCTGCAAAGGTAGTTATTTTAACGGAACCTGTATCACCTTCACCCTGTTTTCTTATAGAAACTTCTGCATTTTCTGCTTCTTTTTCACCGACTATCAGCATGTAAGGTATTCTTTTCAATTCGTTGTCGCGAATTTTCCGGCCGATTTTTTCGTTACGGTCGTCCACCAGGCAACGAATATCCTGACGAATCAGATAATCAGCCACTTCGCCGGCGTAATCGTTGAAACGCTCGCTTATGGGAAGTACTACTACCTGGTCGGGAGTAAGCCAGAGAGGAAATTTACCACCGGTATGCTCAATGAGTACCGCCACAAAACGCTCCATGGAGCCAAAAGGAGCACGGTGAATCATAACCGGACGATGTCTGTTGTTGTCGCTTCCGATGTATTCCAGCTCGAAACGTTCGGGAAGATTGTAATCTACCTGAATGGTACCCAGCTGCCAGCGTCTCCCAATGGCGTCCTTGACCATAAAGTCGAGTTTGGGGCCATAAAAGGCAGCTTCGCCGGTAACAATTTTTGCTTTCAGATTTTTTTCGGCACAGGCTTCCACTATGGCTTGTTCGGCTTTTTCCCAGTTTTCGTCGCTGCCAATGTATTTCTCGCGGTTGTTGGGATCACGTAAGGAGATTTGGGCTTCAAAGTCCTGAAAATCGAGAGCTTTGAAGATGATAAAAATGATATCCACTACCTTGAGAAATTCGTCCTTGAGCTGATCCGGACGGCAAAAAATATGGGCGTCGTCCTGTGTAAAACCTCTTACCCTGGTCAGTCCGTGCAATTCTCCACTCTGTTCGTAACGGTAGACGGTGCCAAATTCTGCGAAACGCAAGGGCAAGTCTTTGTAAGATCTGGGCTGAAAGCGGTAGATTTCGCAATGATGAGGGCAATTCATGGGCTTGAGTAAAAATTCTTCGCCTTCTTCGGGGGTATGTATGGGTTGGAATGAATCCTGGCCGTATTTGGCGTAATGGCCCGAAGTTACATAAAGTTGTTTTTGCCCGATATGCGGGGTAATCACTTGTTGATAACCGAACTTCTTTTGTATGCGTTTCAAAAAATCTTCAAGCCGGGTACGCAATTCGGTACCACGTGGCAACCAGATGGGTAAACCTTGTCCGACAGACTGAGAGAACATAAATAATTCCAGTTCCCGGCCAACTTTACGGTGATCTCGTTTTTTTGCCTCTTCCAGCAGGATAAGGTATTCGTCCAGTAAAGATTTTTTTGGGAAGCTGATGCCGTAAATACGGGTCAGTTGCTTGCGCTTCTCGTCGCCTCTCCAATAGGCGCCTGCTACAGAGGTCAGTTTAACGGCCTTGATTGGACTGGTGTCTGTCAGATGCGGGCCGCGGCACAAATCGGTAAAATCACCCAGGGTATAGGTACTGATGGTGCCGTCTTCCAAATCCTGAATGAGTTCAACTTTATAGTGTTCTCCTCTTTGTTCGAAATATTCCAGAGCTTCTTTTTTTGATATCTCCCGACGTTGTAATTTTGATTTATTGGCCAACAGGCTCGTCATTTTGGCTTCGATGGCCTGCAGGTCGCTTTCTTTGATAACGACATCTTCTCCTGGATCTACATCGTAATAAAAACCGTTTTCGATGGCAGGGCCTATGCCGAATTGTATACCCGGATACAAATCCTGCAAAGCAGCGGCCAGCAGGTGAGAAGAGGTGTGCCAGAAAGCATGTTTGGCTTCAGGCTCATCCCATTTTAGTAATTGAACCTGAGCATCTTCGTTGATGGGGAGGTTCAGATCGCGAGTGACACTGTTTACAGAAGCAGCCAGACATTCTCTGGCCAATCGGGGACTAATGCTTTCTGCTATCTGAAAAGCAGTGGTTCCTTGTTCATACGAGCGAACGGATCCATCGGGAAAGCTGATTTGAATCATAATTTATGTCTATTAAAAAACGCACAAAAGTACAAAAAATAAATTCCTTAAGCCTCTTTAAAGCTTCTTTTTATGTCTGATGTATCAAAAGAAGTATGGCATTGGCTTCCTGAACGCTACTCACCCCGTCTATCAGTAGAGATCTTTTTCCCTGCTGTTCACGCAGTCTGGTTCTTTTGTAGTGTTGCTGAACATAATTCAAAATACGATCAAAGCAGGCAGACTGATAAAAAGTAGATTTCAGGTTGGAGACAAAATGGCAGATCATCTGATTGTTTTTGAGCACTATTTTTTCCATGCCCAATTGCCTGGCCGAGATACGCAGACGTACCACGTCTATTAAATCCTGTCCTTCCCGGGGAATAGGGCCGAAGCGGTCGATTATTCGTTTTTCGAAGGCGCGGATGTCTTCTTCATGCTCAAGCTGATCCATTTCGCGATAAAGCAGCATACGTTCCGATGAGCCCGGCACGTAATTTTCGGCAAAGTAAAGAGAGAGATCCGATTCAAGCTGACTGTCGCTGACAAAGCGACAATCGGTCTG
>JAAZGQ010000004.1 GCA_012511135.1 Bacteroidales bacterium
CAATTCATTTGCCCAAAATGTGCTGAATCTCTATATTTGTTCTGTTGTTAAAAGACAGAGAAATTCTTAGTAACGTTCAGATTATGTGTTTTTTTTCCGGCCTCACCGTCCCTGTTTCTGAACTGATCAGTCATTTCAGGCTGGAGCAATCTGCAAGCGGCTTCCACTACGAGCCAAGCGCCGAATGGAATGCTTTCAGCTTTCCTCAAACTCCGGTTATTACCAACCGCGATCCCGGCCGCCTGCAATTGTTTCGCTGGGGCTTATTGCCCTCCTGGGCCAACGAAAGCAGTTTTGCCAAATTCACTCTCAATGCCAAATGGGAAAGCCTGAGCGAAAAACCCTCTTTTCGTCCTTACCTCAATCAGCGCTGCCTTATTCCGGCCAATGTGTTTTACGAATGGCAATGGCTTGATTCCAAAGGCAAACAAAAGAAAAAATACCGCATACAAGTCAGAGACGAATCCGTTTACGCCTACGCCGGCCTGTGGAACCGCTGGATCGATCCGGAATCAGGCCACCCCCTCCATACCTATACCATCATCACTCAACAAGCCAACGAGCTGATGTCGGTCATCCACAACAGCAAACAACGCATGCCCCTGATCCTCCGTCCCGAAAACGAAAACCGCTGGCTGCGCGGTGAAACCCTGCTCCCTAACGAAGTGCAGCTGGTGGCGGAAGTTGTGTAAACCGGCAAAATCCGCTTAGTGATTGCAGAAGAAAGGTATAATGCAGGAATGACTGTGAGGGCTTATCGCATCAGCTTTTTCACCTGAACAGAGCCATCGCTCAAAGTAAAGACTGCCAGATAAAACCCCGGGGGAAGCGGAGAAATATCCATCAGGCCTTTTGTTGCGGCGACAGGCGATTTAAGGAAAATACAGCCGGCCGTGTTCATCAGGCTGATGTCCTCTATTAGGTAATGATCGCTAAAAAGCTGATACTCCAGAATGAATGTTGAGGGTCGCAGGTTGATGCAAAGTTGTTGCTGTATCGAAGCGTCTGTGGTTTGAAGCGAACTGAGCTTTTCGGGATCATCGAAAACTTCGTCCAGCCAGGCCAGACGCTTTTCCAGCCAATCGGCCGTATAGTGGAGATTATCGTAATCTACTGCCAGGCTTTTGTTCCAAACTTTTAATTCTCTTTGATACACTCCGTTGTTGTCCAGGTAATCGAACTGCTCCCGAAACATCTGCATAATTCGTTCATGAGTAAGCTGTTCGCTTCTCAGTTCAGCCCAGCGTTCCTGCAATTTCAGGGGGAAATTATTGTTTTCGTGAGGACTGATCAATCTGTTGAAAAGACCATTCCCGATAAGGCCATGCGTCAGAGGGCGACGAGTGCCGTCCCATTTCATACCCAGGCTGCCGTCCAAATCCCAGGGCACGTAAAAATAAGGCTCATCGCTGTCGTAACGGGCAATATAGATGTTTTTACCGCAATTGTCCCTGGCTCTGATAAGGTTAAGAAAAATAAAATAATCCACTGCGTTGGCCTGATCAAAGACAGCTGGTATGCCCTCGTAAAAACCGGCGGACTGTTCCTGCAAAACGAAACGCACAAAGTCGTAGATGTTCGCCCAGTCTATAAGCTTCTCGGGGTCGGAATTATCGTCAGGATCGGAATTATCGTGAGATTCGGGACTTTCATCAGAATCGAAATAAGCATCGGGATCGGGATACTTATATTCCAGGCCTCCCCACAGTATTTTCTTGTTGTCGTAATCGGGCAGGGAGGTAAAGGTGGAAGCCCCCCAGCCCACTCCTTTGTACAGTTCTCCTCTGATGCTTCCGTTTTCGTATTTCCTGAGTTTGAGTTGTTTCCGGTCTACTCTTTCGCTCAAGGTATAAACACCACGGTATTCGTTGTTTATGAACAATTCCACATATTCTTGCCTCACTCCGTTTAAGGCTTCGGGTTCTTCCTGGGCATAATACAAAGCCGACATACTCTGCCAAAGTTCAAAGCAAAGTTTGCTACGTATTCTCAAAGGCTCGTTGTACATGGCCTGTAGGTTCCAGTCGTCGTCGTTTCTCATGCCCAGCAGGCTGTAATCTTTGGTGCTTTTTCCCTCCGAATCGGCCCAAAATTCTATTCTTAGCGATTTTTTTGGATAAGACTGAGTAGTACCTCCGCGGTATTCTACTCCGATGGTATCTTGGACAATGTTTCCCTCTTTAGTGCAGAGATAAAAGATGGCTGGTACCCTGGGTTCATCCCTGATGGTGTTTTTGGTTTCGATACGAATGACCGGGAGCATTGTACAATAAAAGTCGTATGGAATTTGCTCATCGTCTGTCACCACATAAGCCTGCCCGGTCTCCAACTGTTGAACTGCTGCAACAAAAGTATAGGTCTTTTCTCCGCAAACGAGGCTCTGCTTTGCGCCTGGACACAAAGCGTTCAGCTCTGTCGTGGATTGATTAACCAAAATAATTTTTTGTTTGGCATCCACATTCAGATAGCGTTCATCAATAGGAATTATTCCTTCTGCCGCATAAAGAGGAAAAACCGACAAAGCACCTGACAACAGGCAGCAACAGGCAACAAGAAATCTCAGTTCCCTTGCAAGAAGAGAACTAATACGTACAGCTTTGTTATGGCAAAAACAATTCATAAACAGCGGCTAAATAAACCGGATACAGGCGCTCATTACCAAACATATTGGTGTAATAAAGCACGATCAGGTCATTTTCGGGATCAATGATGTATTCCGTTCCCAGCATGCCGCCCCAGGCGTAGGCCGTGTTGGATACGGCCGGAACGGGTTTTTTGCTTGCGTTGTATAATTCAAATCCCAGGCCGAATTGAAAACCCCGGCCTCCGGCGTTCTTTTCGGGCAGCCGGTTGATGCCGGTCATCAGCTCCACGGTTTCGGGCTTAAGGATACGCCGGCCGTTGAATTCGCCCTTGTTCAGCATCATCTGGCAAAATTTAGCGTAGTCTTCGATGGGTCCGTTCAGGCCGATGGCGCCTTCGCAATAGCTTTGTTGTTGGCTCACTGCTCCACGGGCAAACATATCTGTGCCCGCAACCAGTTTACCCTCAACGATACTGCCGGGTAGCACGAATCGCTCCAGGGCTTCCCCGGAATAATACCAATCGGTATGATTCATGCCCAGAGGCTCCAGAATGTTTTCCTTTAC
>JAAZGQ010000453.1 GCA_012511135.1 Bacteroidales bacterium
GTACGGACAATCACTGATTATCGATCAGTACGATAAAGCTTTGGGCGAAAGACATAAAACTGCTCCCGCAAAACTGAACAAAAGAAGCCTGCTCAAGGGCCTGGTTGTCTGCCATCAATCTATTTTGGTACGCAGAAAGCTGGCTCCCGAATATGATCTGCAATACCGCATCTCGGCCGACTACGACTGGGTCTGCAAAGTCCTGTCCCTGTCAGGACAAAACACTTATATCGATCACTATATTTCCCGTTTTATGGTGTCGGGACTTTCTGCCAGACAACGTAAAAAATCCTTGCAGGAACGTTTTCGCATCATGCGCAGACACTTTGGAATTGTCGCCACCCTGGGAGCCCATTTTTTACTGGCTCTACGCTATCCCTTTACCCGAAAATACAACTAAGATGAAAAAAATAATTGGCTTCGTTACGACCCATATCCCCCGTCAATGGCTGATTCGTTTCAGTTATATATTCAGCTTTCTGATCAGGCCTTTCTACCTGGGTAACAAGGTGGAATGTCCTGTGTGTGAAAGCCGCTTCAGAAAATTTTTACCCTACGGTTATGGCGACAGTGCCGACAACAGGCTTTGTCCCAAATGCTTATCCCTGGAAAGACATCGCCTCTTGTGGCTCTACCTAAAACAAAAAACGCCTTTTTTTGAAGCCACACTCAAGGTTTTGCATTTTGCTCCCGAGCAAGCCTTTCTGAAGCGCTTCAAGGCTTTGAAAAACCTGGACTATACCACTGCCGACCTGGATTCACCTATTGCCGATCTCAGGCTGGATCTCTGCGACATTGCCTTGCCCGCCAACAGCTATGATGTCCTGCTCTGCAATCATGTGTTGGAGCATGTACCCGATCTGGACAAGGCCCTTTCCGAAATCAAACGGGTGCTTAAACCCGGAGGCTGGGCCATTTTGCTGGTTCCCCTCAATATGAATGTCAAGAGCTTTGGAGATCCTTCCGTGACTGAGCCCGAAGAACGTCGGCGCCTTTACGGCCAATACGACCATGTTCGTCAATTTGGAAAAGATTATCCCGATATATTAAGAAAAGCCGGTTTTCTGGTGACAGAAGACCGACTTTTCTTCGAATTAAGTGCTCAAGAAAGAGAGCGACAACGCCTGGCCAGAGCAGGCGAGGAAATTATTTATCGTTGCGATAAATCACTTTCCCCTTCATAGCTTCTTCCTGAGCAGTATTAATAATCGTCTCGAAATACTCTATAGTACGCATCAGGCCTTCCCTGAGCTGTATGCCCGGCTCCCAGTTGAGTATTTGTTTTGCTTTGTCAATGACGGGTTTACGCTGCATGGGATCGTCCGAAGCCGCTGCTTTGTACACGATGCCCGATTTGGTCCCCGTTAATTCTATTACCAATTCCGCCAACTGCTTAATAGTAAATTCCATAGGATTACCCAGATTGATCGGCCCGGTTACAGATTCATCGGTATTCATCATGGCAATCAGGCCGGCAACCAGATCATCGCAATAACAAAAACTGCGGGTCTGCGATCCGTCTCCGTAAATAGTGATGTCTTGTCCCTTCAGGGCCTGAACAATGAAATTGGAAACCACCCTGCCGTCGTTGGGGTGCATTCTGGGACCGTAGGTATTGAAAATCCTGACCACCTTGATTCTGACTTTGTTTTGTCGGTGATAATCAAAAAACAAGGTTTCGGCGCAACGTTTACCTTCGTCGTAACAGGAACGAATACCAATGGGATTGACGTTTCCCCAGTATTCTTCGGGCTGGGGATGCACATAAGGATCTCCGTAGACTTCGCTGGTGGAAGCCTGTAAGACCTTGGCTTTTGTTCGTTTGGCCAGACCCAGCATATTGATGGCTCCCATGACAGAAGTCTGCACCGTTTTAATGGGATCGAACTGATAATGTATAGGCGAAGCCGGGCAAGCCAGATTGTAGATTTCGTCTACTTCTACATATACAGGCTTGGTAATGTCGTGCCGCAACAATTCAAAATAGGGATTGTCCAGCAAATGGACCACGTTCCGCTTGCAGCCGGTAAAATAGTTGTCCAGACAAATTACTTCGTTACCCCGGGCCAACAATTGATCACAAAGATGAGAACCCAAAAATCCGGCTCCGCCGGTAACCAAAATTCTTTTCATAATGTATTATTTATACAATTCTTCTTGTGTTGATGAGAAAGCTTTTTTTGTTAATATTTCGCTGCCAAGCCCCAGGCCGTAGCCAAACAATTGTATGTAGGCGGCCAGTACCGAAAGCGCCGCAATACCTGCCTGCCTGTTTTTGAACAGAGAATCAAGAAACAGCGCAAGCATATACACCGGCAGGGGCAACAAAAACCAGGGATTCAGGAAAACCAGACTCAGTATGAGCAATAGTGCGTGGCCCAACACAAAAAACAGGGGCAGCAGATGCAATGCCTTCATTGAGCCCGGGTGCATACGTGATATGAGCACACGACCTTTGCCAAATGTATTCACCTGTTTGTAAAATCGCTTTAAATCTATTCTGCGTTTGTGATAAACAAAAGCATCTGAAAGCAAAGCTGTTCTAAATCCAGCTTTGCTGATTCGAATACTCAGATCGATGTCTTCTCCAACTATGTTCTTAAAACCGCCCACCTGAAGGAAAACCTCTTTTGAAATTCCCATGTTAAAGGAGCGCGGTGTAAAGGCAGCGCTCTTTTTGCTGCCTCCGCGTATACCGCCTGTTGTTAAAAAAGAGGTCATAGCATAATTGACAGCCTTTTGCATAGTCGAAAAATCACAGGCAGCACTGTCGGGTCCGCCAAAACAATCCAGGTAATGTTCTTGCAAATGAGTCCTGACTTTTTGTATGTAGTCGGGAGGCAAAATGCAATCGGAGTCAAAGATCAAATAATAATTACCCCGGGCCCTTTCCATGCCATAATTCCGGCTTTCGCTTCTGCCCGAATTAGGCTTATATAAATAGTGTAATTGCAGTTTTTCGCTGTATTTGTGGCATACTGCTTCACAGCTCAGCGTGGAACCGTCTTCCACAATCATAACTTCGAAATTCGAATCTGTCTGTCGGGACAAACTTTCCAGAAGTTCTCCAATTTCGTCGGGTCTGTTGTAAACCGGAACGACGATGGATAACTGCAATTCTTTATTCATGAATACTTAGGTAGATAATTTACAAAAATAGGAAAAAAAACAATCTTAGCGTTTATTCGTCTAAAATACGTACATTCGCAGCGGAATCATAGTGCATTTATGGGCATAATCATCCGGCAAAGTGTTAAAGGAACTGTAGTGAGTTATGTGGGTGCAGCCATTGGCTTCATAACCACCTTTTTTGTTCTCACCAATTTCCTTACTGCCGAAGAAATAGGATTGACACGTGTGTTGGTCGATGCTGCCACTGTTTTTGCCGGCTTGGCACAATTGGGCACCACCTCATCGGCCATACGCTATTTCCCTTATTTCAAAGATGGCGAAAAAGATAAGGGTTTTTTCTTTTGGACCCTGGTTGTTCCTTTTGTCGGTTTTTTAATCTACAGCTTATTCTTTTGGCTGCTCAAAGAGCCTATTTCTGGGGTGTTTGCCAAAAACTCCTCTTTGTTTGTAGATTATTATGACTTTATTTTCCCGCTAGGTTTCTTTTTGCTCTACATGTCGGTTTTTGAGGTAAATTCCAATTTACTGCTCAGAATAGTTGTGCCGAAATTTATTCGGGAAATATTGGTCAGGGTACTCACACTTGCCAGCTATTTACTTTATGCCTTTGACCTTTTATCGCTGCACGGCTTTATTATTGCTTTTAGTTCGGTCTATGCCATAGCCACCCTTCTGAATATTATTTATCTCTTCAGTCTTAAAAAAGTTTCCCTTAAACCGAATTTTAAATTCATAGGCAAGGCACTGGCCAAAGATTACCTGGTATATACCCTTTTTTTGATAGCCGGAGCCTTGGGAGGAGTGATTGCTCCCAGTATTAATTCTTTTTTTATCAGTGCCAAAATGGGGCTGAATTATGCCGGCATCTTTGCCATTGCAGGCTACATGACTTCGATTATCGAAATACCTTACCGCTCCCTGGGAACTATTGCCCAACCTCATATTTCGGAAGCAATCAAAGAGCAGGATGTGGCGAGAGCCAATGTCTTATGCAAAAGCATCTCTTTGCATCAGTTGCTGGCCGGATTTTTTATCTTTCTGGCCATTTGGATCAATATTGATTTGATTTTTGAACTCTTGCCCAAAGGGGAAATTTATGTCGCCGGCAAATGGGTGGTATTTATCATGGGCTTGAGTAAATTGTTCAACTCTGCGTACAGTGTAGGAGTAACAGTGTTGCGTTATTCCAGGTATTTCTATATGTCCCTGATTTTTACTTTTATGTTTACTGCCATTGCCATAGTACTAAACAACAAACTGATTCCGTTATGGGGCATAAACGGAGCGGCTTTAGCTTCTTTGGTTTCTTATGTCATTTATTATTTGGTACTCTTGGGGCTGGTACGCTGGAAGGTAAAAACATCTCCTTTTTCGTGGAAACAGCTGCAGGTTTTTCTGCTTGTCTGCTTTTTGTTCCTTTGTGACTGGCTGTGGACAGGAAGCCTGAGTGCACTCTTTCTTAAAATTCCACTTCCCGGTTTATATGCCAGAATTATAGAAGCAGTGACTAAAACTGTACTTATCCTGGGAACAGGCCTGGTTCTAACCTATGTATGGAACATCTCCGAAGAAGCCAACAGGCTCCTCAACAATATCCTAACCCGATTGCGACTGAAAAAATAATCAGGCCTTAAACAAATCCCTATTCAAGACCTCAAGTATTCTGGCTGTTCCTCCGGCTTTTTCCTTTACATAAGCTCCGGCTTTTTCCCCGGCTTGGGCTAAAGCTTTGTTGCTGGCCAAAAAGTTATCCAGCTTATCCTCCAATTCATTTTGAGAATTTATACAAAAGGCGGCTCCGGCCTTTTTCAATGCTTGTGCTTCTTCAAACCTGGCATGATTAGGACCAAACAAAACCGGGATACTGTATACGGCAGCCTCCAGAATATTGTGTATTCCGGCTCCAAAACCACCTCCGATATATGCTGCCTGTCCATAACGATACACCGAAGACAAGAGTCCGAAGCTGTCGATTATAATACAATCAAGTCTGGCTGCATCTTCGGCTTTCATTTTGGAATAGCGTGCATAGGGCCTGTTTAGCAAATTTTCTATCTCCCTTAGGTGATTCTCGTCAATCTCGTGAGGAGCTATTATTAATTTCCATTCTGTCTGAGTATTAACATAAGGGATTATAATTTTTTCGTCTTCGGGCCAGGTACTGCCGGCAACCAAAACCATGGCATCGCGGGCAAACTCTTTGATTAATTCTTGTTCGGGAGCCTGAGCTGCGATATCCATTACCCGGTCGCACCGGGTGTCACCGGTAATATATACCTTGTTGCTCAGAGCAACAGATTTCAGTAAAGCCTTTGAACCTTCGTTTTGAACAAAAAAAGCACTAAAATGCCTCAGCAGTTTGCGGTAAAAACCTCCCCAAGGCTTAAAAAACAACTGATTCTTGCGAAATATGCCCGAAACCAAATATACAGGAATGTCCCTTTTGTTTAATTCTTTCAGATAATTGGGCCAAAACTCATACTTGATAAAAAAGGCGGCCTTAGGTTGTACCAAGCTAATAAAACGTTTCACATTGCAGCGGGTATCAAAAGGCAGGTAGCAAACCACATCGGCTCCCCTGTAGTTTTTTTGTACTTCATAGCCAGAGGGTGAATAAAAACTCAACAATATTGAATATTGAGGATGTGAACGGGCAATGGCTTCCATCAAAGGGCGTCCCTGCTCAAATTCGCCCAGCGAAGAAGCATGAAGCCAAAGATAATCCTTCTCCGGATTCAGAACAGTCAGAATTGACCAGCTGTTTCGCTGGCCTTCGATTATTTTCCGGGCTTTTTTGTGAAAAAGGGCAACTATGTGAAACAAGGCCACATATACCCAAAAAAAGAGGCGATACATAGAATTAGATTTATAAAAAAGACTAAACTTTATCCCAGCGTTTTGATGGCTTTATGCAAGCGCGACAGCGTTTCTTCTTTCCCGAGTAAGCTAACTAAATCAAACATCCTGGGGCCTTTGCCTTCGCCCACCAAAGCCAGGCGAAAGGCATTCATGATCAAACCCATACTGTATGATTTTTGTTCAA
>JAAZGQ010000454.1 GCA_012511135.1 Bacteroidales bacterium
ATACTACAATATTCACAATCTTCCCAGGAACAACAATGATCTTTTTGGGTGTTTTTCCATCTAACCATTTTTGACTGTTTTCGTGTGCCATAGCCAGCTTCTGCACTTCTTACCTGCCGGCCTCTGCCGGAAGCTCCAGCATGAAACGGGTTTTGCCGTTGAAAGAAACGGCATAAGTCACCTGATCTTCCACCAGATAATCTTCGTTTAATTCGGGCCAGGCAGCATCGCATACAGATCCCTGCTCACCCAGTTCCTGCCAGAATTCTTCGCTGAAATGCGGAGCAAAAGGGGCCAAAAGTATTATTAAAGGTTTGATGATCTCCCTTTTATTGCATTTTACGACGGACAATTCATTGACACAAATCATAAAAGCACTAACCGCCGTATTGAACGAAAAATGCTCTATGTCCCAATTCAGTTTCTTGATCAGTTTATGCAAGGACTTCAGCTCCTGTTTGTCGGGAGCTGCTTCGCTGAAACTGAATCCATCGCCCGATGCACAAAGATTCCAGATCTTTTTCAGAAAACGATGCACGCCGTCAATTCCGTTGGTGTCCCAGGGTTTGGATTGTTCCAGGGGGCCCAGAAACATTTCGTACAACCTCAGGGTATCAGCTCCGTATTTTTCGACGATCTGATCGGGATTGACCACATTGTACATCGACTTGGACATCTTTTCGACTGCCCAGCCGCAGAGGTATTTGCCCTCTTCGAGAATGAATTCGGCATCCTTATATTCGGGACTCCAGCCGCGGAAACGTTCTATATCCAGCACATCGTTGTTTACGATATTCACATCCACGTGAATGGCAGTGTATTCGTACTTGTCTTTGAGATTGTTGGAGACAAACGTATTGCTGTCTTTGATTCTGTACACAAAGTTGGAGCGGCCTTGAATCATACCCTGATTAACGAGCTTCCTGAAAGGCTCATCCTCGCATACCACTCCCAGATCGTACAGAAATTTATTCCAGAAACGGCTGTAAACCAAGTGGCCGGTGGCGTGTTCCGTACCCCCGACGTATAAATCAACCTGCCTCCAGTAAGTGTTGGCAGCTCCCGAAACCAGGGCTCCGTCGTTCTGCGGATCCATATAGCGCAGGTAATAAGCCGAAGATCCGGCAAAACCCGGCATGGTGTTCAATTCCAGAGGATAACCTTCAGGGGTTTTCCAGTTTTTGGCATGGCCCAGCGGAGGCTCCCCTTTTTCGGTAGGCAAAAAATTATCCACCTCGGGCAGTTCCAGGGGCAAGGAACTTTCGTCCAGCATTTGAGGCAGGCCGTCTTGGTAGTAGACAGGGAAGGGTTCTCCCCAATAACGCTGACGACTGAATATGGCATCGCGCAGCCGGTAATTCACCTTGATCCGGCCCAGTTTGTTTTCGGTAATGTAGGCCTTCGTGCGTTCGATTGCTTCCGGTACGCCCAGGCCGTTTAAAAAACCCGAATTCATCATAATGCCTTCTTTGGCATCGAAGCTTTCTTCTGAAATATCGCAGCCCTCAATCAAAGGGATAATGGGCAGATTGAAATGCCTGGCAAATGCATAATCCCGGCTGTCGTGGCCAGGAACAGCCATGATGGCGCCGGTGCCGTAGCCTGCCAGTACGTAATCGCTCACCCAGACGGGGATCTCGGTACCCGACAAGGGATTGATGGCGTAACTGCCGGTAAACACACCGCTCACCCGACGGTCGGCTATACGTTCCCGCTCGGTACGTTTTTTCACTTTCAGCAGATAAGCGTCCACCTTGGCCTTATATTCGGGTTTTGTAAGGCTTGCCACCAACTCGCTTTCGGGAGCCAGCACCATAAAGGTCACCCCAAAAATAGTGTCGGCGCGGGTGGTAAAAATGGGAATCGTAAGACTTGAATCTTTGACGTTGAATGCCATTTCGGCTCCTTCGGAACGACCTATCCAATTGCGCTGGGTTTCTTTGAGCGAATCGGTCCAGTCAATTTTGTTCAGGCCTTGCAGCAGTCTTTCGGCATAGGCAGAGATACGCAGACACCACTGGCGCATCAGCTTTTGCTCCACCGGATAACCTCCGCGCAAAGACAAACCTTCGCTCACCTCGTCGTTGGCCAGTACCGTGCCCAAAGCCGGGCACCAGTTCACCATGCTGTCTCCCAGATAAGCAATGCGATAGTGCATCAAAATCTCTTGCTGTTTTATTGCATCAAAACTTTTCCACTGAGCAGCCGAAAATTCAGGAACTTCTTCATTTCCGTGGGCCGGAATATTGCTGTTTCCCTGAGATTCGAACAAGCCAATCAATTCCTCTATAGGCCGGGCTTTATCCAGCTCTGTATTGTAATAGCTCTTAAACATCTGAATAAATGCCCATTGCGTCCATTTATAATACTTAGGATCACAGGTTCTGACTTCCCGGTTCCAATCGAAACTGAAGCCGATTTTATCGAGCTGCTCCCTGTAACGTTGAATATTTTTGGCTGTAGTTATGGCCGGATGCTGGCCGGTTTGAATGGCGTACTGTTCAGCAGGCAGGCCGTAGGCATCGTAGCCCATGGGATGTAGAACATTGTATCCCTGCAGGCGTTTGTGTCTTGCCACTATGTCGGAGGCTATGTACCCCAGAGGATGCCCCACATGCAAACCCGCTCCCGAAGGATAGGGGAACATGTCCAACACATAATATTTAGGTTTAGATTTATCTTCGACTACCTTATAGGTTCGGCGTTTTATCCACTCATCCTGCCACTTCTTTTCTATGGCGCTGAAATTATACTCCATTTTTCTATTCTAAAAAACGCTGCAAAGGTACTAAAGATTTGATAAAAAAAAGCTTA
>JAAZGQ010000455.1 GCA_012511135.1 Bacteroidales bacterium
AATATCTTCAACAACGACGGAACTCTGAACGAACACGGAGCCATGTATGCCGGCATGGATCGCTTTGAGGTAAGAACCAAAATAGAAAAAGACTTAGCAGCAGCCGGTTTACTCGAAAAAGTAGAAGACTACACCAATAAAGTGGGCTATTCCGAACGAACCAATGAAGCGATTGAACCCAAGCTTTCGATGCAATGGTTTCTGAAAATGTCGGAATTAGCCAAGCCGGCTCTGGAAGCCGTCGAAAACAACGAAATAAAGCTAATACCACCAAAATACAAGAACACCTACCGTTATTGGATGGAAAACGTCAAAGACTGGTGTATATCGCGTCAACTCTGGTGGGGACATCGCATTCCGGCTTATTACCTGCCCGAAGGTGGTTTTGTAGTAGCTGCCAGCCCCGAAGAAGCACTTAAAAAAGCCAATGCTTTGCGCATGAAAGATGCCTGTCCCTGCGGTTGCAGCGGATTAAAGCCTCTAAATCCCGAAGATTTGCGTCAGGACGAAGATTGCCTGGATACCTGGTTTTCTTCCTGGTTATGGCCCATTTCTGTTTTTGACGGAATTAATCAACCTGACAACAAGGACATTAACTACTACTACCCTACCAACGATCTGGTTACGGCACCCGACATTCTGTTTTTCTGGGTAGCCAGAATGATCATCTCCGGTTTTGAATACCGCAACGATATCTGCTTTAAAAATGTCTACCTTACCGGTATAGTCCGGGACAAACAGGGACGCAAAATGTCCAAGTCGCTGGGCAATTCGCCTGATCCCATAGAACTAATGAACAAATATGGTGCTGATGGTGTACGTATGGGGATGATGCTAGCCGCTCCTGCCGGCAACGATGTCTTGTTTGATGAAGCCCTTTGTGAACAAGGTCGTAACTTCAACAACAAGATATGGAATGCCTACCGGCTCATCAGGGGCTGGGAAGTTGATCCCAAACTGACTCAGCCACAGGCTTCTGCTTTGGCTGTGGATTGGTTCGAAGCCCAATTGGATAAAACAGTGGCCGAAATGGATGATTTGTTCAGCAAATATCGCCTTTCGGAAGCTATGATGTCTGCTTACAAACTCTTCTGGGACGAATTCTCTTCCTGGTTCCTGGAAATCATAAAACCCGCTTACCAGCAAGCCATTGATGCGGTCACTCATAAGGCTGTGTTCGGCTTTTATGAACAACTTTGTCTATTGCTGCATCCCTTTATGCCTTTTATTACCGAAGAGCTCTGGCAGCACCTGACACAACGCAAAACCGGTGATAGCCTGATGTTACAACAACAAAGGAGGCCGGCTGCCTACGATCAGCAAATATTGGACAAATTCGACCTGGTCAGGGCCATTGTTTCGGGCATCCGAACCATACGCCTGGAAAAGAACCTTCCTGCAAAAAAAGCTCTGGCCCTTGAAATAATGGGAGAACATGACGGAGCTTTTGACAGTCTGATAGTCAAAATGGGCAATATCAGCAGCATCACCAAGATTAGCACTAAGGCTGCCGATGCAGCCTCCTTCATGGTCAATAGTACAGAATATTGCCTGTTACTGGGAGATTTGATAGAGATTGAA
>JAAZGQ010000456.1 GCA_012511135.1 Bacteroidales bacterium
ACAATCACCTTGGCAAAACGGATCACTTTGTCGTGCAGGAAATAGCCTTTTTGAATGCAGTCAACTACTTTGCCTTTGAGTTTTTCGTCCGGGGCCGGAATGGTAGTAACTGCTTCGTGCAAATCGGTATCGAAGTCCTGATCCTGAGTTTCAATGGCTACAACGCCGTGTTGTTTCAGGTAAGCGGTCAGCTTTTTGTAGATCAACTCCATACCTACTTTTATCGCCGCTGTTTCGCTGTTGTCCTGAACAGCTGCCAGTCCGCGTTCAAAATCATCAACCGCGCTCAAAATCCCTATCAATACCGATTCACCACCTGTTTTGATCAACTCGGCCTTTTCGCGCATACTGCGCTTGCGGTAATTGTCGTATTCGGCCAGCAAACGCAAATTGGACTCTTTGAGTTGATTGTATTCCGATTCGAGCTCCTGAATTCGTTTGGTGCCCGATTCTTTAGCGTGTTCGTGATGTTTACTTTTTCCTCTTTTATTTTCGGCAGCCTGTTCAGTTTCGTCAGGGATGTGGGTGTCGGGATTTTCTTCTTTGGGGAGTTCTTCCCCTAATTGATCGGTATTGGGCTCTTTTTGTTTGTTCATAATGTTGATGTATAGAAATCAATGCTTGCCGTCTTACACAGCAAAAAGCTTGCCTGAATTTATTTTATAGCCGATTTGTCAGTTGTGACGGAAGTTTGTCCGGGATCTTGACAATATGTCAGCAGCTGCAGCAAATCAGGTTACGGTCACCGAAGGCGTTGTCCACCCGTGATACCGGAATCTGAAACTTATTACCTTCTATCCAGGCCAGGGGATAAGCAGCCCGGCTCCGCGGATAGGCATAGGGCCATTCGTCTGCCATTAGCACATATTCTGCATGCGGGGCGTTTACCAGCAAGTTGTTGTCTGCCGGATAACTGCCTGCCCGGATTTCTTCGATCTCGGCGTAAATGCTATCCATGGCCTGCACAAAACGATCCAGTTCTTCCAGACTTTCGCTTTCGGTAGGTTCAATCATCAAAGTGCCGTGTACAGGGAACGAAAGGGTGGGAGCGTGGAAGCCGTAATCCATCAGTCGTTTGGCAATATCGGTTTCGCTGATGCCGGCCTCTTTGAAAGCACGGCAATCCAGGATCAGTTCGTGTGCCACATAACCTTGGCTACCAGTGTACAGAACGGAGTAGTTCGACTTGAGACAGGCTGCCAGGTAATTGGCGTTGAGTATGGCAATTTGGGTGGCTCTTTTAAGCCCGGCAGTGCCCAGCAGGCAAAGGTAAGCATAGGTGATGGGCAAGAGCATGGCGTTACCGTAAGTAGCCGAGGCCACGGCAATGCCCTCTTCTTTGTCCCTGGGGTTTACGGGCAGAAAGGCTGCCAGATGTGCGGCGCAACAAACCGGGCCGGCACCGGGACCTCCTCCGCCGTGGGGCATGGCAAAGGTTTTGTGCAGATTCAGGTGGCAGATGTCTGCTCCTATAAAACCCGGGCTGGTCAACCCAAGCTGGGCATTCATATTGGCTCCGTCCATATAGACCTGTCCGCCGTATTGATGAATGACCTGGCACATTTTACGTATGCCGGGCTCAAATATGCCGTGCGTAGAGGGATAGGTTATCATGCAACCGGCCAGCCTAGCAGCATTTTCGCGGGCTATGTTTTCCCAGTCACTGAGATCAACGTTACCGCCGGCATCGCATTTTACCTGCACTATGGAAAAGCCTGCCTGGGCAGCACTGGCAGGATTGGTTCCGTGTGCTGAGTCCGGGATAAGGATCAGATCTCTGGCAGATTGATTA
>JAAZGQ010000457.1 GCA_012511135.1 Bacteroidales bacterium
CCTACGGTCCGGCCACCTTGCTTGCCTGGAATGCCGTTGCAGCCAGGGTGGATGCCCAGGGCATGGTACAAGGCACCTGCGTGGGGACCGGCATGGGCTTTGATCCGGCTTTTTATGCTTACAGACCGGTAAGCCCCTATGCTGCCCACGGCTACGGACCGGTTTTATTGGCCGGTGCCGAGGTATTGAAACTCCTGGAGGCTTTCCATCCCAGGATGAACGATTCCGCTGTACAGTTTTATACCCATTTCTTCAACACAAGGGCTCCCATTTTTGAAGAAAGAATAGAAAATAATCACGGACTCAAGGTGCCCGGGCATAGCCGTAAAGGCAAACGACCGGTAGTATTTACCATCGGCGCTTCCACCGTTCGCAATTCTGACGGCAGTGGACGCAACGGCCAATGGGGCTGGGGTAATTTTTTGGGCGATTTTCTGCCTCCCGACTCCTTTTCGGTCGAGAATCACGCCCTGGGCGGCCTCAGCAGCAGAACCTTTATAGAAGAAGGCCTATGGCAAAGAGTGCTGGATGTGGTGGAGGAAGGCGATTACGTCTTACTACAATTCGGCCATAACGACGGGGGAGAACCCCATCGCGGCCGTGCCCGGGCCACTCTCAAAGGCAATGGCGATCAGGCGGAGTCTTTCGTGATGGAAAGCACAGGCGATACCATTTTGGTGCACACTTACGGTTGGTATATCCGTCGCTACATTCAGGATATTCTCGACAAGAAGGCCATTCCTGTGGTTTGCAGCCTGATACCCCGCAATCATTGGCAGGACGGCAAGGTAGGCCGTAACGACCAGACCTATGCCCTTTGGGCCCAACAGGCAGCTGAGAGTATAGAAGGTGCTTTTTTTATTGATTTAAACAAATTGGTTTGCGACAAGTACGATGTGTTGGGTAAGAACTTTGTTAATACCCTATATTACGGTGACCATACCCATACCTCCGAATTAGGAGCCAAAATGAATGCTGCCATAGTGGCCGAAGAATTTAAACGATTAACACAACAAAAATAAATCAGAACATGAGCAGATTAAAAGGATTATTCGGATTCTTGTTGCTGGCTGTTTTCTGCAGTCCGTTACAAGCCGAACGCATTAGTATTTCCATGGATAAGGACTGGGAATTCAGCCTGCGCGATCTTGGGGCAGATTCTGTGTTTATCGAAGAGCAAGGCTGGCGGCAGCTGGATTTGCCACACGACTGGAGCATAGAAGGCAAGTACAACAAATACCATCCCAGTGGCAGGGGAGGAGGCTATTTACCTACCGGAATCGCCTGGTATCGTAAGGAATTTCAGCTGCCGGCCGCTTACGAAGGTCGACGGGTATTTATAGAATTCGACGGAGTCATGGCCAACAGCGAAGTTTATATCAACGGACATTTGCTGGGAAAACGCCCCAACGGTTATGTGAGTTTCTCTTACGATATGAGTGATCACCTCCGTTTTGGCGGAAACAACCAATTGAGTGTAAGAGTAGATAATTCAATACAACCCTCTTCACGCTGGTATACGGGCTCGGGCATCAACCGACATGTCAGAATGATTTTAAAATCTCCTGTACATCTGCCACAATGGGGCGTATTTGTACGCAGCTCCAAAGTCAGTTCCGCCACAGCAGAGCTAAATGTGCAGATTGATGTTAAGAACGACGGAGATCAAAGCGCTGATGTTGAGGTTGTAAGTATACTCAAAGATGCCGGGGGCAAGGAAGTCAGTAAGAGCAGCAGCAAGCTGAAGGCAGTTAAAGCCGGCGAATCAGGCCGTATTGATCAAAACCTGAGTGTTCGGAAACCCAGGCTTTGGAGTCTCGAAGATCCGGCACTTTATACACTGGAGGTCTCTTTGTATAAGGCCAAAGAATTGCAGGATACCGAACTGGTGACCACCGGAATTCGCAGTATTCGCTTTGATCCGGCAGCAGGTTTCTTTCTCAACGAAAAAAACACCAAGATGTACGGGGTATGCCTGCATTCCGACGGAGGAGCCGTAGGTACGGCAGTTCCCCTGAGTTTATGGGAATACCGGCTCGAAAGACTCAGAGAACTTGGCGTGAATGCCATCCGTCTTGCCCATAATCCCGTAGCTCCTGAGTTTCTGGATTTATGCGATCGCATGGGTTTTTTGGTGATGAACGAATCTTTCGACACCTGGCAGGGAGCCAAGAATCACGCCGAAAAAGGCTACAATCTTTTCTTCAAAGAATGGTGGTATGCCGATACCCGCGATCAGGTATTGCGTGACCGAAACCATCCTTCGGTGGTGATTTTCAGTGTAGGCAACGAGATCCGTGACAATCTGAACAATCCCGATGGTTTTGCCAAATACAAAAACCAGCAGGATTGCGTTCACAAGTACGACGGCAGCCGTCCGGTGACCATGGCTTTGTTCCGCCCCAATAGTTCGGGTGTATATCAGAACGGCTTTGCCGAAATGATGGACGTGGTAGGGCAAAACTACCGGGTGGATGAATTGGTGGCCTATCATGAAGCGCATCCCGAAAAAGCAGTCATTGGCACCGAAAACATTCACGACATAGCTTCCTGGCTGGTCTTAAGGGATAAACCCTATATGAGCGGGCAGTTTTTGTGGACAGGTATTGACTATCTGGGCGAAGCTTTTTGGCCAAATGTTATGTACACCATTTCGCTGCTTGATATTACCGGCCAGGCCAAACCACAGGGTTTGCAGCGCAAAAGTTGGTGGTCAACAGAAGCTATGGTGGCCATGGTCCGCAAATCAGACAACAACGGAGCCGGCTATTGGGTTTCCGACTGGACACCCATAGATCTGGACACTTACGATCAATCCTGGGTGGAAGTCTATTCCAATTGTGAGGAAGTAGAAATTTTTCTGAACGGTGTTTCGCAGGGCCGTAAAGCCATGGAAAAGCATGCTGCACCGGCGGAATATCGTCTGAGCTTTCGTCCCGGAGAATGCAAAATAGTTGGCTATAATCAGGGAAAACAGGTAGCCGAAACCATTTATAATACAGCCGGTGCGCCCGATAAAATTATTCTGAGCAGCAACAGGCAGGTTCTGAGCAATGATTGGGACGAGGTAGCTGTGGTCAGGGCAACGGTGGTAGACAGCAAAGGTATAGCTTGTGCCACTGCCGATCATCTGATCCAATTCGAAGTACAGGGTGCCGGCCGCCTGGTGGCAACAGGCAATGCCAATCCCCAAAACCACGAAATGTATGTTGTCCCCGAAAAAACAGCCTATCAGGGCAGCTGTATCGCCATTGTCAGAGCCAAAGACAATCAGGGCAAGATTACTATCAGGGCCAAAGCTGAGGGTATCAGGGGAGATGCTCAGTTAGAACTTAGTGCAGCAGCCGGGCGGAAGGAAGTCACTACTTTAAGCCAACTCGAAACCCAAACCCAAACGCAAACCCAAACCCAAACCCAAACCAGACCGGCAAGCAATTCTATAGCTGAGGTTGCAGAAAAGGCGCCTAATAGCAGTGATAACCAAAAGTCTGCCGCCGAAGAAAAAACCCTCAGCAAGTCCACAGGCCTGTCGGCCTATAAAGGCGAAAAGTTGCTATTAAGAGGAGACAAAGAGGGTGTTGGCGTGTTTGCCTACGGAGCCGGCGATTTTGGCTTCTTTATGCCCGAAACAGCCGGTTATCTCAAGTTTGGCCTGGTATCCGAAGATAAATCTCTATGGCTGAGTGATGCCAGGAAGGCCGACATTTATCCCGATTCCAAAGGCTGGCGCATGGAATTTCAGGACCCTTTTCCCGGCACCAAAAACCTGCGTTTCGAAATAAGGCCCCTGCAACACAGCAATGGTCTGATTATAGAACTCAAGACCACTGAATTGCCAAATAATACCAGCCTGGTCTGGACATACGGAGGCTGTTCGGGATCGAATGATCCCGCCGAAAGAGAGCTCTTTCTTCAGCCGGAACAATGCCCAAACAATGTGTTCAGTCGCGAAAACAACGCATTCACTGTTTATTACGGCTCAAGCACCAGGCTCAGGGTGATGATGGGTGTAGCGCCTATGGATACCGAAACCCGTCTGGCCGACGCCCGCAGCATGGACAATCCGCTGATGCTCTGGAACTCCGGCAAGAAAACCGAGACTCCCGTCATGGTAGCACGCAATCCCCTGCAAGCCAATTCTACTTATTATTATTGCATCTACCGGCAAAACAGACAGAGCGATTTCAACGCCTTTATGTTGCCGGCCTTGTTTCAACAATCGGACAAAAACCTATAAGCATGAAAGTTTACCAAATTATTTTAGCCTCATTGATTGGTCTGTTGATCAGTCCGGCTGTTTTTGCCAATTACAACGTAAGGGATTTTGGTGCCAAAGGAGACGACAAAACCATTGACTCTCCGGCCATTAACCAGGCCATCGAAGCGGCCTCCCGGGCAGGAGGGGGTACCGTCTTTTTTCCAGCCGGTACTTACCTTTCGTATTCTATTCGCCTCAGGGACAATATCCATTTGTATCTGGACGAAGGAGCGGTTTTAAAAGCGGCCAGCCCCTCGGCCGATGAAGGCTACGATCCCGCGGAACCCAATCCGCACAGTGCTTTTCAGGATTTTGGGCACAGCCATTGGCAAAACAGCCTCATCTGGGGCATAGGCCTGAAAAACATCCGGATCAGCGGTTTTGGCAGCATTTACGGTTACGGACTTAGCCGCGAAGAAAGTCGTTTGCCCGGAGTGGCCAACAAAGCCATTGCTCTTAAAGAATGTGTCAATGTTGACATACAAGACATCAGCCTGATTCGTTGCGGGCATTTTGCCCTGCTGGCCACCGGAGTCGAGAACCTTGGTCTCCGGGGGGTCAAAGTCGACACCAACCGGGATGGCTTCGATATTGATGCCTGCCGCAACGTACGCATCAGCGATTGCAGCGTCAATGCCCCCTGGGACGATGCCATAGTGCTCAAGGCCAGCTACGCGCTGGGCTATTACAAAGACACAGAGAACGTGTATATCAGCAATTGTATGGTCAGCGGCTACGATCAGGGCAGTATGATAGCCGGTACTTACCAGATGGATGAACCTCAGGCACCCGATCAGGACTTTAACACCGGACGCATCAAGTTCGGCACCGAATCCAGCGGAGGCTTCCGGAATATTGTTATCAGCAATTGCATTTTTGACCGTTGCCGGGGTTTGGCTTTGGAAACTGTGGACGGCGGGATCATGGAAGATATTGTGATTTCAAACATCACGATGCGCAATATTGTCAATTCGGCCATCTTTTTGCGTCTGGGTGCCAGGATGCGTAGTCCTCAGGGCAAAGCCGTAGGTGCCATGAGGCGCATCAGTATCAGTGATTTGAATTGCTACAACATCGATTCCCGCTTTGCCTGTATTTTAATCAGCGGCATACCCGAAGCAAAAATTGAGGATGTCAGCATTAGTGATGTCCGTATAGTCCAGAGAGGAGGCGGCAACAAAGAATGGGCCGGAATACAAGCACCCGAAAAGGAAAAGTCCTACCCGGAGCCTTCCATGTTTGGAGCATTGCCCGCCTCCACTTTGTTTTTGCGTCATGTAGACGGGCTGAACATCCTTAACCTGGACGTTCGTTTTTTGGAAGAAGATCCACGTCCGGCCATGTATTTACAGGATGTGCACAACTCCAGCTTTCATAATCTGAGGATTCCTCTGCCCCAAGGACAGGAAAGCAGTGTACTCAAAGAGGTCAGCGGACTGGTCTTTACCGAGGATTAAGAAAAACGGTCGGAATTCATTTAATCGAGTTGATGCCCGGATAAGAAAAGAAGCTTATACAGAATTACTTAGAAAGTCCATTCCTGGTATTCCAGACCGAAAGCCTCGGCCACTCCCCGGTGTGTTACCTGAGAGTGTACGACGTTGAGTCCGGCCCGCAGCGCTGCATTTTGCCGGCAGGCTTCTTCCCAGCCCTTGTTTGCCAACTGCAATACATACGGCATGGTAGCATTGGTCAGGGCTTTGGTCGAAGTCATCGACACTGCTCCGGGAATGTTGGCTACCGTATAATGGATGACCCCGTCCACCACATAAGTGGGATTTTCGTGTGTACTGGGACGGGAAGTTTCGAAACAGCCACCCTGATCAATCGAAATATCCACCAGCACCGAGCCAGGCTGCATCAGGCTGAGCATTTCACGGGTAATCAGTTTCGGGGCCTTGCGTCCGGGCAGCAAGACAGCGCCTACGACAAGGTCGGTATCGGGCAATTCCCGGCGGATATTGTATTCGTTCGACATCAGCGTCTTGATGTTTTTGGGCATAATATCGTCGAGGTAGGTAAGCCTGGACAGTGATATGTCGCAAAGGCAGACATCGGCGCCTATGCCTGCAGCTGTTTTAGCTGCCGCTGTGCCTGCTATGCCGGCTCCGAGTACCAGCACTTTGGCCGGCTTTACGCCCGGAACTCCGCCCAGCAGTATGCCTTTGCC
>JAAZGQ010000458.1 GCA_012511135.1 Bacteroidales bacterium
AGACAAGCTTAAGAGAGCAGCAGCCTGAAAGCCGTAATTTTGCAAATCCCTGAGCATGTAAACAGGTTTGTTTTCGGCATAGGTTTTCAGATTGGCTACTTCGTTGTTCCAAAAGTCCATCGAAGGGATGGCATTGCCATAACCGGAAGTTGTTCCGTACCAGCGGGCAATCTGATTGGGCATTTCGCTTTCAATAACCTGTTTCTGGTCGTTGATGCGTTTGCTCATACGGAGGTAATTAAAGCTCGTGAATAAGTGGTCTGCTATACGTGTGCACAGGCTTTGGACATAGTTGCTGTCAGCCATGAGCTGAGCCAGTGGCCAGGACTTCTTGCCTGCAAGGAAACTAAGGGGTTCATATTTAACAAATCCCCGGTCCAAATCCATCAATATCCAACGCCATTTCCCGCCTTCTTTGGGCTTCCAGTACATAAGATTGTTGGAGATGGAAGTGTTGCCGAAATAGTATTGAGCCGCTATAAGATCGCTGAAATTATCAACATCAAAATAATGGGCCACTGAGTCAAAGTTTGCCTGTACGGAAAGGTCCTGCTGTATCAGAGCCCAAAGTTTGTTCCAGGCAATCAGGTCTCCTGCTGCGGCCTCTCTTACACCCTTTTCGCCGTCAATGTTCTCGATGAGGTCAAAACTGCCTTCTTCCAGGTGATGATTGGAGACGATGGAATCCTCGTTGGCTTTTTCACGCAGGTTGTGTATGCCCAGGTATTCTCCGTTGACATAGACAACACAGGGGCGAAAACCGATGTTGTCTATATCCATGTTGTACCGGTGGCAGGCTTGCTGAAACAAACCGTCACGGAAAAAGGTACTGCTCCAGTCACTGCCCGACACCCGCAGAGCAAAATTGTCGAAGATGCTTCGATCCCGGTCGTGGAATAAGGGGTAGTCGAGTTTACCGTTCTCGTATTGTTTACGAAAATAGATGCCCAGCATTTTTTGGGGCAACTCCCAGGAATTCTTCCCGTTTACTTTGATGCCTGCCCTTTCGTTAATAGCAGCCCTGTCGCTGCCGTTGTTTTCGAAAAGCTCCAGATTGATGGGATATTCCCATTCCGGTTTATAATAGTTTTGTACATAAATTCCTTTTTCGGCATCCCAGAAATTGGCCGGGTCTGTAGCGATGGAAATAACCGGCAGGTTGCGGGTTTCAAAATCTTCGTTGATAAAATAGGTGCTGGTGGTGGTATAACCGGGAATAAAGTTGGGTTTAAAAATTCTGGCCCTCACGACTTTGGTACTCGAAATCTGAATAGGCCCTTCGTATTCGGGCGATTCCTCTGTAGGTTCGGAGCCGTCCAGGGTATAGCGGATAGTGCCGCCAAGGTCGGTAAACAATTCAACCGAAACCGGCGAGGAATACGATCCTCCTTTTAGCAAGAATTCAGGAACATTGTCTACTTGTCCGGCAAAGCCCGTATCGCTGTTGCCCGAAGCAGGACTCGGCCGGGTGTAATACCTCCAGGTTCCGACTCCGTCGGGGTAACGGGCGTATGATATATTGGAATATTGGGGTCCGAAGCTCAATGAATCAATCAATCTCAGTGAGGGATCGAACAAAGCCAGTTCTTCACCCGAAGCCGACAGTTTAAAATTACTATGCAGGCCGCTGCCCAGATCGTCGCACCAGATAAGCAGGTATCCCCGGGCCGGAATGCTCGCATTCACGGTAATCTGCCATTTTCCGGGCTCGTTCAGGTTGTCTGTAAGGTAATAACCATCGAGGTTGATCGCAGTGTTGCCCGCATTGTACAACTCCAGCCAATCGGAGTATTCTCCGGAGGCCGGGTCAGCATTGACCATGGAATTAGATGCAAGAATTTCGTTAATATACAGCTGTGCGGCTGAGTTTAAAGTGAGCAGCAGTAAGAGGGTCAGGCTAAGGCTGTGTTTTAGAGACATTGGTATCCATATTTTAAAAGCGACAAAAATACAATATAAAAAGTTATCAAATACAAGATTCTTCCACGATGGTAAATTAAAGCACAGGCTGAGATTTTACAGGGAATGGAGCTAAGAATCCTTATTTCGTAACTAAATAATCTATCCGTTATAAAGTAAATTCATTACTTTTGCGCCAGATTTTTTTCATTGTACGAAGAGAAAATTCGGTTTATTCTTCCTATTATGCCTGTTAATCCAAATGAAATCTTTTTTAAATTTCAAAACTACAGACTTCTCTCATATTCCTCATGAACGATTTAACTATCCTCGCTTCTTCTTTCGACAAAATAAAAGCCTATATCCAGGCAAACGATGATCCTTCAAAAACGCTTCTCGATTTTAAAACTCCGGCAGAATTATCTGAAGTCATCGACTTTAAAATTGCAAAAAAGGGGGTTTCCGAAAACGAATTTCTTGATTTGCTTGACAAATACCTGGAGTATTCGGTAAAAACCGGTAACAAACAGTTTCTCAATCAACTGTATGCCGGATTTAATTTCCCTGCATTCATCGGCGAAGTGTTTTCTGTTTTGGCTAATACTTCTATGTACACCTACGAAGTGGCACCTGTTGCTACATGCATCGAAATGGAAATGATTCGCTTAATGAACAGCTACACCGGCTATACCAATGGCGATGGCATATTTCTGAGCGGAGGCAGCAATGCCAACCTTGTAGCCATGTTCTCGGCCAGAAACCGCATCTTGCCCGACAGCAGAGTAGAAGGATACAATCGTAACGAGAAACTCAGGGCCTTTGTAAACGAAAACGCTCATTATTCGTTTGGAACAGCGGCCAATTTGTTGGGGATCGGGACAAAAAATGTGATCAAAGTAAAGGCAGATGCCGATGGCAGAATGCAAGCTGAGGCATTGGAAAAAGCCATTCAGCACGCCATAAGCAAGGGAGAAAAACCTTTTTTTGTAGCGGCCACCTGTGCCACTACCATGATGGGCACTTACGATCCGATTGACGCCATAGCCGACGTTACCGATAAATACGGAATCTGGCTGCATGCCGACGGAGCTTTTGGCGGCTCTCTTATTCTGAGCGACAAACACCGGCATCTGATGCAAGGCCTTGAACGCAGCGATTCGTTTACCTGGGATCCTCACAAACTGATGAACATACCGCTGATATGCTCCGCCCTTCTGGTAAAAAAGGCAGATACCTTGCAACAGAATATTACAGATATAAATACCGATTACATTTACCACAACATTGACGAAATCGAAGATTTGGGCAAAAAATCCATTCAGTGCGGACGAAGGGTAGATGCCGTAAAACTTTGGTTTGCCTGGAAATACTTTGGTGTGGATGGTTATCGGGACAGGATTGACAACCTGATGGATATGGCCGGATATGTCGAAGAAATAGTAAACAGCCATCCGAAACTTCGGCTCAACTCCAAACGCCAGTCGTTTGCCGTCTGCTTTCAGTATATTCCAAAGAAGAGAACCAATGTAAATGATTTCAATCTGGCTGTGCGCGAAGCTCTGCGAAAAACGGGCAAGTCAAATGTGAATTTCGGCTACAACGGAAGCGATTTAGTCATTCGTTTTGTTGCTGCAAATGCCGACCTTAACAAAGCAGATATTGACCGCTTTTTTAATTATTTCATTGCCGAAGCTCAAAAATTAGAGAATGAGTAAATTGATTAACTCAGCAACACATACAGGATTTGCCATCGCCATTTCGTGGCCCGAAACTTATTGCAAACAAGCAGGCAACTGGTACGATAATTTATTGAATTCTATTGGATTGGCCAAACATCATTATTACAAAGTCGGACACGCTGCTTTAGTACTTGTAAATGCCCAAAACGGAGAATGCCGGTATTTCGATTTCGGACGTTATCACACACCATGGAAGATGGGCAGAGCGAGAAGCGAGAAAACCGATCCGGGCTTAAAAATCAAAACAAGAGCTCAAATTACGGCATCAAAAAAAGAAATTCTCAATTTTGAGGAAATTCTCAGCGAACTTCAACAAAATGCCGAATGTCATGGCGAAGGGGCAATTCATGCTTCGTATGGGGCAATAAATTTTGAAAAAGCATTGGCCAAAGCCCATCAGTTTCAGGAGAAGAGCCCCTTAGCCTACGGCCCTTTTAAGTTCCGGGGCAGCAACTGTTCCCGTTTTGTAAACGATTGTATTGTTGCCGGTAAACCCAGGCTCTGGTCTCTTTTAAAACTTAGAGTATTCATTCCTTTTACCCCTACAACTCTGAGTAATGTCAATGCTTTATGCCACAAAACCGTCATCCCGAAGTTGCTCGTGTCGCCGCCTTTTTATCCGGCTCCTTTAAAAGACAAATTGTTTCTTAAAACCACCTTAGCCCAACCCGAAAGAGTTTCCGCCATTCCCCCCGATGCACAGTGGCTGAGTGGCGAAGGTTGCGGCTC
>JAAZGQ010000459.1 GCA_012511135.1 Bacteroidales bacterium
GACATTTTACTTATGGATGAACCTACCTCGGCTCTGGACCCTATTGCCACCAATCTGATCGAAGAATTGTTGGTCAAGTTAAAAAAAGAAGTTACTATTGTCATCGTAACACATAATATGTCTCAGGCTGCGCGTATTTCGGACTATTCCATGTTTATGTATCTGGGGGAACTGGTTGAATACGACAAGACCGAAATCATGTTTACCAATCCCTCGGATAAGCGCACAGAAGATTATTTAACAGGAAAATTCGGATAACCAATGCATTATGGATACAATTAGAGAAACTTATCTGGCCCGCCTTACGCAAGAATTCAATACGATGTCCAACTTGGTTCTGCGACAGGCCCAGATCCTTAAATTACAACTGGTCGGAGACACAACTCAGGCTCTGGTCGACGAAATGCAGCAAAACGAAATATCCATCGATGGCATGGAAGTCAAGCTGCGCGACGATATAGTAAACAGCATCGTTTTGTACGCTCCCAGGGCCGGAGATCTCAGACGCATTATTTCGTATTACGATACCGTGGTCGATCTGGAACGGATTGCCGATACCATCGACAGCATCAGCCGCAGAATGCATTACCTGAACAAACAAAACTCTATCTATCCCGAATATCAGGAAAATGCCGTTCTGCTTTTTGATTTGGCGGACAGCTTGTTACAAAATGCCGTCTTTGCTTTCCTTTGGGCAGATAATGCCATGGCCCGAAGTGTGATCAGCAGGGACGAGGAATTGGACAAAATTCATCGTGCGAGTCATAAAAAGTTGTTTGAATATCAAAAACAAGACGAAGAACACCCCAACTGGCTGGCCGACATTCTCGACCTGGGACGCATCTTGTACGGGATGGAACGAATTGGTGACGGAGCCACTAATATTGCCGAAGCTGTAATCTTCCTTTCGGAAGGCAGAGATGTACGTCACAAAGATCTTTAAATACAAGCGAGATGAAACGCATATTAATTGTTGACGACGAGCAGGATATTTGCGAAATTCTGCAATTCAATCTGGAAAATGCCGGTTATCTTGTTGAATCGTCCAATTCCGCTGAGCAGGCGCTCAAACAGCTAGTCGACAAAACCAAGGCTTACGATCTGCTCATCCTGGATGTTATGATGGGCGGTATGTCTGGTTATCAGCTGGCTAGAAAAATCGGGACTGAGATGGACAGCAAGCTGCCCATTGTGTTTTTGACGGCCAAAAGCACCGAAAACGATCTGCTGACCGGCTTTAGCCTGGGCGGAGACGACTATATTGCCAAACCCTTTTCCATCCAGGAAGTGCTGGCCCGCATTAAGGCTATCTTTCGTCGCAGCGAAAGCAACATGCCCCCCAGGCAGGATGAGCTTTTACAATCCGAGGGACTTATCCTGAATCCAAAAGCCAAAACCGCCAGCCTGGACGGCGAAATACTGACGCTGACCAAAAAAGAATTTCAGATTCTGGATATGCTGATGAAGGCAAGCGACAGCTATTTTACCCGGGAACAAATCCTGGACAGAATCTGGGGAGATGAATCATTTGTACTGGAAAGAACAGTGGACGTACATATTGCCAGATTGCGCAAGAAACTGGGCACTAGGGGTGAACACCTGCAAAGCCGCCCGGGTTTCGGCTATTGCTGGCTATCCTGAATCTAACATTTAATTACAGCGACACTATGCATTACAAAACCAGACTATACATAAATTTCGGCCTGATTGTGCTGGCCTTTATGTTTATTACCATCTTCTTTCAGCTGGACAGAGAAAAACGCTATAAAACCGATGAACTCAGAGCCAAATTGTCTGCCTACTCTGAAATGATAGACGAATACCTGAAGCAAGATTGCGACACCCTGGAAGTAACTCAGATGTTGCCGGAGGATTTGCGTTTTACCATCATTAATCCCGAAGGCCTGGTAATCTACGATAATGTAGTTGACAAAATCAGAGATATGAGCAATCATGCCGACCGGCCCGAAGTGCTTTCGGCCAGGACCAAAGGTTCAGGCTATGCCATCCGACGCTCGGCTTCCACCCAAAACGATTATCTCTACTACGCCCACCGCAGTAATACCGGAAATTACATACGGCTGGCACTGCCCTACACAGTAAGACTGATCGATGTCATGAAGCAGGGAGACCTGATTTTCTACGGACTGACAGTTGTTTTTATCGTAATGCTGGTGCTCTTGCTCTACAAAACTGATAATTTCAGCCGTGAGATGAGCTCGCTCAGACGTTTTACTTCTGATATCGAAAAGGGCGCAGTAGATTACAAGAGTTTTCAATTCCCTGATAC
>JAAZGQ010000460.1 GCA_012511135.1 Bacteroidales bacterium
CCTCCATACTTCGCGGTCTACGGCGGCTCCCAGGCAACCGGCATCGTGATGCATGCAGATTCCCTTAAGTTTATGCGTTTTTCCGTTCAGGCTGAAGCCCTGGTCGGGATCAAATTTTATGGTACGTATGCCCACTTTGGTGTTGGTCTGATCCAGGAGCTCGTTGTTGTGCAGTAAGATGGTCTCCAGACGGTAGAGGTAAGGATGATCCAGATCCCAGAGTTCGGGATTTTGTACTTTTATTTCTTGTTCCAGCTTCGGTTTTCCCCCGGCAGCTAGCACAACTTTGCCCTGGGCGCTGCCTAAAAGCTGACCATCGTTATTGTAAATGTTTTGACGCACAGTGCAACTGATATCCTTAGTGCTTTCATTAACAAGTTCGGTTTGTATTTTGAGGAGCGCATTCTTCCCTTTTACTTCTGTTTGATAGGAAACACCCCAAAGATCGATATGTGCCTGGTGTGCATTCACCAACCAGACATCTCGGTAAATCCCCGAGCCTGTATACCACCTGGAGTCAGCAAAATCTTCGTGGTCTACTCTGACGGCCAGGACATTCCTGCCTCCAAAATTGATATAGGGTGTCAGGTCGTACATAAACGAGATATAGCCATTGGGACGTTTTCCTATCCACTTGCCGTTAATAAAGACTTCGCTGTTGTTGTAAACGCCTTCAAAATAGACAAAGACTTTTTGCCCTTCCAGATCAGCCGGAATGTCCAGGTCTTTGCGATACCAGGCTATGCCTCCGGGCAAATAACCGGTGCAGCTTGCCCATTGGGGGCTGGGGGTGCCTTCGACACTCCAGTCGTGCGGCAGCTGGACTTGCCTCCAGGATGAGTGATCCAAAAACTCGGCACCTCCGTATTTGAGGTCGCCCATATTAAAAAACCAGTCATTATTAATGAGCTGCCGCTTGCCAAAGCCTTGTGCAAAGCCCGGACAAGCGGTCAGCAATACCAAACAGATTATGCATATTCTGCGGATTACCATATTAGTGTAGTTTTAAGGTTAATACCGCAAAGATGCTACGAATGCTCTAAAAATGCAAGTACTTTTTCTTCAATAAAGCCTGCAAACTATTCATTTAGCACCGTAATTCATTCATTTCCTGAACAAATTCCAAAGCGGCGGATCATGCTGCTGCCTTGGGCGTCGTTTACCTGAACGTCAATGTAAGTGATACCTTTAAAGCCTTTTGGAGCCTTTAGCTGAGCCTGGCTGTCTTTGATTTTTACTTTCAGATCGCCGGCATCAATCACATCAAAGTTTGGAGCATCGCTGTATGCGATAAAAAAGTTTGCTAAATCGATGCTGCCATTGCCTTTTATGTCAAGGTAGAAACGGGGAAGAGACATCCACTTAAGATAATCTTCCAGAGCGGTATAGCCATCTCTGTCTTCGTCAGCGTTGGCGTCCGAAAAGTCTCCCGGCATAGACGAGGGATTGCTGCCATGCAATTTTTCCCACCAGTCGGGTAGACCGTCGTAATCGGAGTCAAAACCTTCGGGACGTATTTCTTTGGGATACTCTTCGTAACCTCCTGCGTCATCTTGATGATCAATAATTCCAGGTTTCTTTGATTTGCTTCCGGTATAACTAAAGCTTCCTTCCAGGGTTTCACGTACTATACGCTGGTCGTGTTCGTCAAAGACAGGCATAGTGCAGCCCACATCGGAGAGTACCGATTTGTAAGCATCATCAGCAGATTCAATGTTGGCGTGAGAAGGGAAGAAGGGCTGCTTAACGAACACTTCCCAATCGAGTTGCTGATTTCTGTAGAGCTGATAAGTTCTGCCGCAACTATCGTCACTACCATCGCAGGCTAATGTTCCATCTGTGTTTTCAATAATGTTGCCTTTGTAATAATAACTTTGTGAACCGGAACCTAATCCTTCTAATTGAGCTTTTAGAATAATATCCTGCGAAGTGGCCGGTCCTTTCTTATAATAGTTGTTTACAAAATTCACCTGATGAGCTCCACCATCGGTGGCTCTTGTTCCCCA
>JAAZGQ010000461.1 GCA_012511135.1 Bacteroidales bacterium
TCAAACCCTTTGTTTACTGACGGCTTTGGTTTTGATTATGCTGCAATTGGCAAAAAACCTGCAGCCCGAAAGCGGTTCTGTCTGGGGGCTGATGAAAGCCAGCCCTTATATGAAAATCTTTGAGTTTGAAGATTGGCACAGTAAACAACATTTTGTCAAACAGTTTTTCAGCGGTATATTTATTGCCCTGGTCATGACCGGCCTGGACCAGGACATGATGCAAAAAAACCTGAGTATATCTAAACTGCACAAAGCCAGACGCAATATTTACACCTATGGCTTTGCTTTTATTCCGGTGAATTTTTTGTTTTTGAGTCTGGGTGCAATGCTCTTGCTTTTTGCACAACAACAACAACTGGAACTGCCTATTTTGTCGGACGATATTTTACCCGAACTAGCTACCGGCTCTTATTTAGGGCAGGCAGCTGGTATTTTATTTGTGATAGGTATTATTTCTGCCGCTTTTTCCAGTGCTGATTCTGCGCTGACGTCGCTCACCACCTCTTTTTGTGTGGATATACTCGACCGCAGGGACAACGTTCGACTGCGTAAACGAATACATTTGCTGATTTCTGCTTTTTTCCTGCTGACAATTCTTATCTTTAAAGCAATAAACAACCGCAGCCTGATTGATGCCATTTACGTGATTGCCGGCTATACGTATGGGCCTTTGTTGGGTTTGTTTGCCTTTGGCCTTTTCAGTAAAAAGCCCGTCAGGGATAAGCTGGTGCCCTATATAGCTTTGAGTGCGCCAGTCCTGAGTGCTTTGTTTCAGTATATTTCAAGCCGCTATTGGTCGTATACACTCGGTTATGAACTTTTGATGCTGAACGGAAGCCTGACTCTGTTGATGTTATGGCTCAGCGGTAAAACGCTGCGTTCTGATCAACATTTCAGTCAATCACAAAACAAGGAATAAAAGAAGGCAACAAAGTCAATGGTACAAATGCTGAGCTCAATCAGAAAGTAAATCAATAATACATTATTAAATACAAGCCTCATGGAAATTAGCAGTGCGAGTTTTGTCATCAGCAACACCAATGTAGAGAACTGCCCCAAGGCTGACTTGCCCGAATTTGCCTTTATTGGCCGTTCCAATGTGGGTAAATCCTCTTTGATTAATATGCTGATGCATCAAAAGAATTTAGCCAAAACATCCTCCAAACCTGGCAAGACTCTGCTAATCAATCATTTCTTGGTTAACAATGCCTGGTATCTGGTCGATTTGCCAGGTTACGGTTATGCCAAGGTTTCTCTCAAGCAAAGGGAAAAATTACATCGCATGATCAGCGATTATGTATTAAAAAGATCCAATTTGCAATGTTTGTTTGTATTGGTCGATGCCAGGCACCAGCCTCAGGATATCGACCTGGAGTTTCTGGAATTTCTGGGCGAAAACCAAGTGCCTTTTGCCCTGGTATTCACTAAAACAGATAAATGTAACAAAACCGAATTGAATCTCAACATCGAAAACTATCGAAAGCGCTTGCTCGAAAGCTGGGAAAGTCTGCCTCCTCTTTTTATGAGTTCTGCCGGGAAAAAACAGGGCAGAACCGAATTATTGGATTATTTAACGCAGATTTTAAAAGATTTATCCAGCCAGGTTTTGGAATAACGCATCATCCAGCAGTAGCAGAGCACCGCCGTAAGACTTCCCACCAGGGAGCCCACGCTGACGTCTATGAGAAAATGTTGCGATAAATAGACTCTGGAATAAGCAGTCATGCTGGCCAAAACCAGAAAAAATATTTTCCAAAAAGGATTCTTAATAATCAAAGCCAAAACCATGAATATGGCAAAGGCTCCTGTGGTATGTCCCGATGGGAAACTGTGGGCCGAATGCAAATGCACCCCTTCGACCACATGCAATTCGTAGAGGTTCTCGAAGAAGACTTTGGGCCTGGGGCTGTCTGGCCAGACCACTCTCTTGAAAAACTGGGTAAACAAAGGGGCCAAAATGGTAGAGCCTATGGCCATGAGGGCATAGCGAAAGCGTACAAACAATAAAATGACACAGATGGGAGCCAATACCCAACCTTCGCCCATGTAAGAAGCGTATTTAAAGGAAAAATCAGCAAAAGGGCTGTGGTGTTGGTTCATCCAGATATGGATGTCTGCTTTGGAATAAGTCAGAATAAATACAGCGCTGAGAACCAGCATCAGCGAGTAGGGTATAAAGAGCCAGTAATTGTCTTTGATCAGAGAGTTTCGTTTCATAGTGCAAGGCTTAAAGTATGCAAAGATAGGTTTTTGTCCATTATGCCAAAACAGAACAAGGCAAAATGCTTATCTTTACGAGCTTTTAACTAGATAATTATGGGAGCTGATCTACAATTTGAATTATGCCGTTGGGACAACAAACAACACAGCCAGGCCTTTTTGAATTTATTAAATCATTATATGTCCGATCCTATGGGTGATTACCCAGCCCTGGAAGCCTCCGGACAAAAACAATTGCTGGCTGACTTGAGTGCTCACCCTACGGCAGAAGTCTTATTGATGAGTCTGAACGGGCAATACATTGGTATGTCTACGTTCTTCGTAAATTATTCTACTTTTAAGCTTAAACCTTACCTATACATTCACGATGTCGTGGTACATAAGTCACAGCGAAACAAAGGGTACGGCAATTTATTAATCAATGAGTTGATTCGTATGGCCCAAGAACGTGGATACTGCAAACTGACACTCGAAGTGCGCAAAGACAATCCCGTCGCTCAAAGAGTATACCGGAATCTGGGCTTTGAAGCCGGTACTCCCGAAATGCTGTTTTGGAGCAAGATGCTGTAAGGGAACGATACGGCAGTGCCTATGCCAAAAGCCTCAATCTGTTCCGGCTGCTGACCTGACAGCTCAGGATGGCTGAATCCTGTTCTCTTTTATTTAATCAGTTTTAATCCCTCTAAGGAGGATTCATCGCCGGGTTTCAGGGTTAAGGCATGTTCAAACATTACTTTTGCTTCCTGGTATTTTCCCAGATTCAGTTTGGTCCAGCCCAGTATCACTACAGAGTCATAATCCAAAGGATAAAGGTTGACCACTTTTTCAAAGCGTTTTTCGGCCTGAGTATAATCGGCGGCATTATAAAAAATAACGCCCAGCCAATAATTGGCCAGGGTGTTTTGAGGGTCAATTTTCAGAATCTCCAGGTATTGCTCTTTTACCCCGGCCCAGTCTTCCTGAGCGCTCAAAGGCTTGATCAGACCAAAGCGTGCTTCAATCGAATAGGGTTTCAGCTTAATGGCTTTGGCGTAATATTCCTTTGCTGAGTCGTGTTGTTTGTCAAGGTAATGGAGCCAGCCCAGGCGAATGTTGGCAAAATAATCTTCTGCATTATATACTTTTTTTAGTTCGTTAATGGCCAGGCTGTATTTGTTGCTTCTTTCGGCGTCGTAGCTTTTATAAAAGGCGTTCTGACGTTCTGCCCGGTTTTGAGCCGAAGGTGAAACAACCAGCAGTAACAGGCAGAACAAAAGACCTAATTTCTTTAAAGTTTCCATAATAATCCTCCGGTTATAGATTGTTGAGTGTAAAATTCATTGTATAAAACGATGTTTTTGGTGTCGTAGGTATAATTCAGATAAAAAGTCCAGTGCTTGTTGATGTACCAATAAGTCGACAAGCCGGATCTAAAAGTGCTTCTGTCCAAAGAGTTGTATATATACAGGCCGTCAAGGTCTACAAAATTATCCAGATTTCCAACATTTACGGAAGCTTCGGTCCAGATTTTGTCGAACAACATAATGCCTGCTGTTTGTTTGAAAATAAAGCGCCCGCCGGAGCTTCCTAGGTCAACTCTGTTTTCAAATACTCTAAACAGAGAGCTTTTTAAATAAATATTATTTGCTCCGGCAAAACCCAGCCCCAAATGCGCAGCAAGCTGAGAGGAACGGACATAGTCATTTCTGAAATCTGAAGCACTTAAAGAAAACAACAGGCGTTGATGCCAGAAATCCATTTTTCCCAAAAAAACATGTCCCGGGTAAGGATATACATCCTCTCCCAGCAGTACTTTGGTATCTACATAATGATAAGCCAGTCCAAAAGATAATCTTTGCAGCGGAGTCCAGCCCAGAAGAGCATAGTATTCGTTTTGTTTGCTCAGATTTACCTGATCGCTTCTTTGTCTGAAGCGGGAAACAGATTGATAGAGAGATAACTGATAAGTCAAGAAAGTGTTAATGCCAAAACGCTGATAGTTGGCATTGTCCCGTTGATTATGGGCTGCCAGTTTATAACTGTATTCTACGTCAATGGCATCCAGGGGGCGAAAACCTGAGTCCTCAGTATATTGCTCAAAATCTGTCTTAGCCAGTTTGCCGGCATAATACCTGGCAAAGGATCGCATACCGGTGTTGAGTCCGTTGTAGTACAGATAAAGCTGAGTCAGCTTGTCTTGAGGGTCGAATTTCAAGGCTTGCTGATAATGACGGATGCTTTTGTAGTATTGTTTTTGCATAAAACAGGCATAACCCAGCCTTTGTTGCAGGTATTTAAAATCGATGCCTTCTTTTTGGGCTTGTTTGCCCAGGACTAAGAGTTGATCCCAATCGGCAGCCAGGTAATACTGATAACTCAGGCTGTCTGCCAATTCAAGGCTAAGAGCTTCTGCCTTAGCCGGACCAAAACTTCCAAACAAGAACAAAGCCGGGAGCAGTATTTTAAGTAATGTTTTTTGCATAAATGTAGCTTTGGTCTGAAATAAATTTAAACGATTCAATACGGTTGTGATTGATCTGGATGGAACTTTTTATGCCGGGTTTGGTTTTACCGAAGGCCCGGATACTGATTTCGCTTTCCAGTTCAAGGACGGAGGTGTTTAGAGAATGATCCATTTGCTGGATTCTTGAACGATACTTTACTTCCATAAAACGAACAAAGGGAGCAAAGAAATCGTTTAGGGACCGGAGTATAATATTGGTTTTAAGCAAGGATATGGGTAATTTATCTTGTACATCAATACTGAAATCAGAAAGAAGTATTTTGTATGCAGATAGAAAGAAATAATAAAGTAAACTGTCTTTATTCCCGTAGAAAGTAGTGAAATAAAACATCGTATTGTCGCAGGTAAAATAGGCGTAGGCTTCTTTTTCGGAACTATACAAATAGCTGAAATTGTAGGCGTCGGTCATCACTTGCCAGGATTCTGTTTGTTCGATACCATCCTTGTTGGTGTACGAGAAGCTTAAGCTTCGGTCGGGTTGAATATTGAATGCATGGTACAAATAAGGCTGCTGAATCAGATTGGAAAGCACTTGTTTTTCGGCAGGTTTGGAAAATTGTCTTAAGAGGCTTTGTCCCTGGCTTTGTTCCAGAAAATAGGCCAATGGATAATCCAGGGTAGGCGAGCCAATGTAAGGGCTGGCCTGAACCTGAAAATGCAGATGGGGGTAGGGTGAACGTCCCGAATTTCCGCAATGTCCCACGACTTCTCCGGCTTTGACAAAATCGCCTTTGTTTACTTTCAGGGATTGTTTCTTCAAATGGGAGACTTGTGTATAAATACCATTGGCATGGCGAATTACAAGACTGTTTCCCCAATTTTGTGCTGTGTTGACCTGATCAATTTCATTGTCTTCGATGTTATCCTGAAGATCGACAACAACTCCATCGGCAGCAGCAACAACAGGTTTGCCGTAACAATAATAATCGGAACAAGTCAATCCGCCTGAACGATAAGATTTCCCTTCCTGATCCAGAATCATAAAATCGAAAGCATGCTGCCATTCGTTTTTGTGAGTAAAGGCTCCGTTGTGTCCCTGGGTAAGGGTCCATTCACCCCAGAAAGGCAGCTGCAGAGGTAAATAGAGAAAACGCTCCAGGCGTTCTTTGTTATTCAGATAGGCATAAAGATTTATTTCGGGAGAATAATGCTGAATAGGTGTCAATACCATTCTGCTGTTTAAATTGCGTTGCTGTAAGAACTGAATAAAGATAATTGTCACAATGGCGTAAGGTAAAGAAAACACAGGCAATTGAAAGTAAGCAAACAATTTTACGAAAAATACCAGTACAATAGAGCTGAGAGGTACCAAAAGTATACTCCACAAATAAGACGATTTGGAAGGAATAACAAAAAAACCGCCTATGGCTATGGCAATCATCATAAAATTGGCCCCGATATTATAATAGGTGATGCTGGCAGCTTCGGTTCCGACAAACTGGGCAAAAATATAAGCAGACAAAAAGCCCAGCAAGGATAAGGAAAAAAAGATTCTGGAGCTGATCAGCAAAGCCACTGCAATAACAATACCTACCAGTAGATTGTTCTGGAAAATAACGGAACTAAGTGAGCGTAGATAAATATCCAGTAAATGTTGAAGCTCCCAGGATTCAATTTGTTCAAAGATTTGTACCAGGGGATTACCCCCCAGAGCGTAAGCTTCGTTAATCCAAAAAATGTTACGCTGAGTCAATCCTAAGTTTTCATAAAGGGAAGAGGGAAGCAGTATCATCCAGAAGCTGAGGACAAAAGGAATACTCAAATAGGGGAGGCCGTTCTTGCCCAGCCAGCCTCCCATTGCTATGGAGATAAGCAGGGTTAGCAAAGAAGACAAAGCAAGCAGGACAAAAAATACCATCCCCGGATCAAAGAAAGTCCCCAGGCCAATGCCGGTAATCAAGGCATTAAAGCTGTATAGTCCGCTTTTCAGGCTGGCTTTGTCAAAATTCAGCCAATGGGCTATCAATACGGCAAGTAGAACCGCCAATAAGCCGCTGAGGCCTGCATAAAAGTTGATAAAACTCACCAGCAGCAGAGCAATGCCCAGTACCCGGTTGTTCATAAAGAACACGATCGAATAGCTGTTCAGAACAGCCGGGAGCAGTGTGGTTTTCAAGTTGAGGATAAAGGCTTTCAAACTACAAAAATTAGAGTTATTGTTGCTCCTGGTTCAGGTAGTCCGGCATCAATTCCTGACTGTTGATATAATCCAGTGTTTCGGCTTTTCTGATCAAATGAGGCCGATTTTCCATATCGATCATCACAATATTAGGCCGCAAGGTGATAAATTGCATCCATTGCGTCATGTTGTAGGCGCCGACTTTGTGTACCACTACCTGATCGCCTTTTTTGAGCAGGGGCATGACGATGCTTTCTCTCACTACGTCAATATTCATACACAGAGGACCAAACAGGGTCATTTCTTCGGTTTGATCGCCCAATTCTTGTGCAGGACTCAATTTGTGTTCGTACCAAAGCGAAGTGAACAAGGAATTGAGACCAAAATCCAGAATGGTAGCCCTGCGGCCATCGGACAATCGTTTGGTTGCTAAAACGGTTCCCAGTAAATAGCCGGCATCATCTACCAATGCCCTTCCACTTTCCAGAATCAGCAAGGGAAGTTCCTCCTGTTTGAAACCATAACCTAGGATTACATCGGTAATAGCATCAGCAATCTGATCTATGGATGGAACAGTATCCGTTCCGGGCAAGTAGGCTCCCTTTAATGTGTTGGTAGAAGGAAAACCGCCACCCAGGTCAATGTATTGCAGGTTTTTGCCGTAGCGTTCCTTAATGTTCCATGCCAGTTCGCACAAATTCTTTGCAGCAGTCGCGTAGGCATTGGTACTGAGCATGAAGGTGCCTATATGACAATGCAAACCAACCAGATCCAGCTGTTTGGCATTCATAATCCTGGTGATTGCGTTCCAGGCTTGTCCGTTTTCGAAATTGAATCCGAAACGATCCCATTTAGGATATATTCCGGTGTCCATATTGATACGAATGGCCACCCGGGGTTTTAACTGATGCTCTTCGCTCAACTGGATCAGGGTGTATAATTCGTCGTAATGATCTATGTGAATCAGCGAATTGTTGCGTGCTGCCTGTAGGAGGTATTCGTTCGATTTATCGGGGCCGTTAAAAATAATCTGATTACCGGGCAGCCCGTTTTGTACCGCTTTGTTGTACTCAAATCCGGAAACCACTTCGGCCCAGGAGCCTTCCTGATGAAATACCCGGCAAACGGCATTCAGGTAGTTGGTTTTGTAAGACCAGGCAAATTGCACTTTGGGATATCGTGTTTTGAATATCCGGTAGGCATTTTGAATGTTTCTGCGCAATTGTCTTTCGGACATAACAAACAAAGGAGAACCATATTCCCTGAGCAAAGATTTTACCGGAACACTTTCGATATGGCTGAGCACTTCGTTTTCGGTTTTAGTGCCGAATTTATTCATCAGGCCCGTGTTCATCTTACGGATCATCGGGCGCTCGTAGGCTTGTTTTTTCATTGTTCTAAGTATTATTATTCTCTTGAAAGCGTTTTATAATTCTCCCATGCCGGATATTTTCTGAAATTCCGAGATGTCGGTAATCAAATCCCAGGCATAACGTATAAACATTTTACCCGAACTGTATTGTTGTAATGGTTTGATTTCCTGTCCCATGGCCATTTTTACCAGCAGGGCGGGCTGGTTCTGGCCGACAGCAGCCGTCAGATAAATCCAGGCCGGGAAGCGGGGATTGACTTCCATGATGTAGGGCTCTCCCTTGTCGGTTAACATTACTTCGAGTTCGCAACCGCCCGGCCAATTGGTTGCCTTGACAAACTGTTGTCCCAATTCGATGAGGCGCTGGTCTTCCAGGCTAATTCCAGCCCAGGCTTTGCCTTTGTCGGTGATGTAAAGTTTGCGCATAGGGACAATGCTGATGGCATTGCCTTTGCCGTCTCCCAGTATGGCAATATTGATTTCGGTACCTTTGATAAATTCCTGCAGAATAATGGGTAAGCCCCATTTGGCGGAAATTTTGTAATAGGCTTTTTCCACCTGATCCAAATTCCGTGCAACAATGGCATCGTAAAACTTCCCTTTGACTACTATCGGAAAATCTATTTCTTTTTCCATTTTTTTTATTTCGCTAAACTCATGAATGAGTTTATCTTCCGGAACAAGGAATTGATGTTTCTTGCCGAATTTCTGCAGATTGATTTTATCCCTGACGTCATATTGATCCAGGCTGGGCAGAAAGGTCCTGATTCCCATCTCGGCAAGTTTAGGTGACAATTTGATGAAATTGTGCAGTTCTGCATCGAAATTGGGAATGATCAAGTTGATTTTTTCTTTGGAGTGGATGTATTTGAGCCGACTCAACAGGGAATCAGTACCACCCGAAGGGTAGGGGATCTGGTAAGTCTTATCGACCAGGTCGTGCATATACAAACCCGGTTCCAGAGCTTCGTACGAAAGTCCAATAATTCTGGCCTTAATATCCCTACAATCCCGGATTGCCCTGATAACGGCAACCCCCGGGCCGGGACTGTCTATGGCATTCAAGGCCGTAACGGCTATAACGATCTTTTTCATCTCCCCGGAAATTATTCGAGAATACCGTAATCTTTCAATAAGGAAGTAAAGTCTTCCAGATCGCGTTCCAAGAGCAAATCATCTACGTCGTATTTGCCGGAGATATATTCAGAGATTTCCTCAAGAGATTTCCCCTTTTTCAATAGCATAATGA
>JAAZGQ010000462.1 GCA_012511135.1 Bacteroidales bacterium
GCCACAGACTATCAGGTTCGCGCAGTAAACGAATGGGGAGGCAGAGGCCTTCTATCGGACTACGCCACAGGTTTAAAATCCACATCCCCGGCCACTGCGAAAATAGTCCGTACTGAATATTTTGACCTTATGGGCAGGAGGATCCCCGAAAATAACATTTCCACCGGTAAACAGCTCATTTTGCGTAAAATGAGCTATTCCGATGGAAATGTAGTGGTAGTTAAGGAAATAAGATAATCCTTTATTCTTCGGGAACGACCAGTTTATACCCTTTACCGTGAATATTCATAATCTGAATGGCGGGATCGGCTTTGAGGTGCTTACGCAATTTGGTAATGTAAACGTCCATGCTGCGGGCATTGAAATAAGTGTTTTCGCCCCAGATGGTCATCAAAGCATAATTGCGTTCCAGAATCTGGTTTTGGTGGCTGCACAACAGAGTGAGCAACTCACATTCTTTGGTGGTCAGTCGGGTTTGACTTTCACCGATAGCCAGAATTTGTTTGGGCGTATCAAAAGTAAATTTACCAATGTGGTATAGAGTTACTTCTTTGGCTTTTTTGCCCTTTACGCGCCTGATAATGGCTTCGATGCGGAACAAGAGCTCTTCCATACTGAAGGGCTTGGTCAGATAATCGTCTGCACCCAGTTTAAATCCGGTCAGAATGTCTTCTTTCATGTTTTTGGCGGTCAAAAACACAATAGGGGTGTCGGCATTCATCATGCGAATGTCCTGCGCCAGAGTAAATCCGTCTTTTTTAGGCATCATTACGTCCAACACACAAAGGTCGTACTTTGTTTTCTGGAAAGCTTTGTAACCTTGCTCTCCGTCCAACAAAAGGTCAACGACATATCCCTTGGCCTGCAAATATTCGCAGAGCAGGGATCCTAAATTTCCATCGTCTTCGCACAGCATTATGTGCATCTTTTCTTCTGTCATAGCTACTTTTTTATTAAGGGTAAATGAATGGTGAAAGTTGTTCCTGCATTGAGTTCACTTTCGGCGGTGATGCTGCCTTTGTGATCGTTGATTATTTTTTTAACATAGGCAAGCCCCAGACCAAAACCTTTGACATTGTGAACATTGCCGCTGGGAGCACGATAAAAGCGTTCAAAGACCTTTTTGAGATATTCTTTTTTAATCCCTACTCCATTGTCTTTGACCTTGATGCTTAAGTGATCTCTGACTTGCTTACTGAACACTTCCAACATCAATGGTCTTTGGTCGCTGCGGTACTTCAGGGCATTGTCCAGTAAATTGAATACTACATTGGTCAAATGCATTTCATCGGCAATAACCAAGGCTTCATCCTCTGAAATATCATCGCGTATCTGTCCGCCTATGCTTTCGACCTTGAGTTTAAAAGTGGACACCACATTTCTCAGCACCTTGTTTACATCCACTTCTTTGAAACTCAGGGTAGATTTGTCGCGTTCAAACAGGGACACCTGTAAAACCTTGTCCACCTGAAAACTCAGGCGTTTGGTTTCGTCGGCAATGATGCCCGAAATATTTTTCATCACCGTGGGCGTCTTTCCCACATCGGCATCACGCAGCATCTGAGAGGCCAGCGAGATGGTCGAAATGGGTGTTTTAAACTCATGGGTCATATTGTTTATAAAGTCGTTCTTCATATCGCTGAGCTTCTTTTGACGGAAGATAACAATAATCACAAAGGCAAAAACAGCCAGCACGACTGCAGTAAACAAAATAGAAGGCACAAAGACCCATAAAGGGTCACGAATGTATTTTGCCCTGGTGGGAAAATACAAATGCAGTTTGCCGGCTATCCGGCCAGGATCGTTGGGAAACAAAACATGTACATAATCGGCTTTGTGATCACCAAAAAGATCGTTGCAGCGATAAACCTCCTGATCTTTTTTATCACTGACCTTGAAATGGAAAGGCACGTTATGCAGTCCGTTTTTTTCGAATTCTTCAGCTAAATAATGTTCCAGTTTATTAAAATCAACACGCTGAGCTATAGGAAGATTATTGGATTCGTAGAGAATTCGCAGTATCACATCTTCCAATAGGGCTTGTTGATGCAGGTAGCGATCTTTGAGCACATCCTGCATATTCTCGAAAGTATCTGCCAGGCTGCCTTGGGGCTGATTTAGTTTCGAAGTAATGCTTCTGACTTTTTTCCAGTAATTCAAAATAGAAGGATCCTCATCAATCTTGATACTTTCCAGCTTACTGGGCGGCAGGGGGACAGACTTAATTTTGGAAGTTATGGAAGAACGGAGATTGAGTGCTTCCCGGTCTCTCTCTTCCAGTTCGTTTTCGAGATAGCGCCTTGTTTCGTCCTGTTCCAGCAGGTAAACCACCTGAGACAGGCTGCGCCTGACGGCTCCGTCAAATTCATCGGTCTGCATCTTTACCAGCGACTGGATGTACATTATCTGCAAGGCTATGAGCGCAGCGAAGGTCATAGCCATTACACCAACAAGTAACCAGATAACAGACTTTTTCATTAAATTAATTATAACAACCAACAAAAATACGTTACTAAGTTAACACTTTTCAATGATTAAAAAACATTAACCCGCATAAAAACGTAAATTAACAAGGGGAACGCTAAATCCCTGAAAATGTAACAGCCCGGAACAGTGTTGTTGAAAAACACTGTTCCGGACTGTGCCAATGATGTTTTTAAGTTTTATTCCTTTTCCTGCTGCTGTGCTTCGTATTCTTTGAGCAGTTTTTCCTGTACATCGGCAGGTACCAGTTCATAGCTGGCAAATCGCATAGTAAATGAAGCCCTGCCTCCGGTGAGTGAACTTAGTGAGGTGGAGTAATTGGACATCTCTTTCAGAGGCACTTTGGCCGAAAGCTTTTCGAAGCCTTTTTCGCTTTGCATACCCATAATAACAGCACGCCTGCCCTGAAGGTCACCCATTACGTCGCCCATACGGTCGCCCGGCACCAGAATCTCAACATCGTAGATGGGTTCAAGAATTTTAGGAGAAGCTTCCTTAAAGGCTGTACTGAAAGCATTACGACCGGCCAGCATGAACGAAATTTCGTTGGAATCGACCGGGTGCATTTTACCATCGTAAACGATGACACGAACATCGCGGGCATAAGAACCGGTCAGAGGGCCTTGCTCCATACGTCCCATAATGCCTTTGAGGATGGCCGGCAGGAAACGGGCGTCGATAGATCCACCAACGATACTGTTGATAAAGACCAGTTTGCCGCCCCATTCCAGATCGTATTCCTGGGTATCACGATTGGTAATCTTGTATTCCTGGCCGCCGAACTTAAACATATCCGGTGCAGTCATACCTTCGAAATAGGGCTCTATTATCAGATGCACTTCACCAAACTGGCCGGCACCGCCGGATTGTTTTTTGTGCCTGTAATCGGCCCGGGCCGATTTTGTAATGGTTTCACGATAAGGAATCCTGGGTTCGGCAAAGACAATGGGTAATTTGTCGAGATTCTCGATAGCCCATTTAAGCGTACGCAGATGGAATTCACCCTGTCCGTGCACTATCGTCTGCCTGAGCTCTTTGGATTGTTCAATAACATAGGTGGGATCTTCTGCGCGCATGCGGTGCAAAATGGTCATCATCTTTTCCATATCGGCCTCGTTAACGGGCTTAACTGCACGACGGTATTTCGGATCCGGGAATTTAATGAAGTCAAACTTATGGTCGAGGCCTTTGGCGTTAAGCGTATTGCCTGTTCTGACATCTTTTAATTTGACGGTGGCACCGAGGTCACCTGCCTGCAGTTCTTCCACTTTGATCCTGTTGGATCCGGCTACGCAAAACAGCTGAGAAATACGTTCCTTGGAACTGCGGTTGGTATTTTGTAAATCGTCGCCTTCTTTGACTTTGCCACTCATTACTTTGAAATAGCAAACTTCTCCAATATGTGGTTCGACCGATGTTTTAAAAAAGTACAGACTGCAGGGAGCATTGGCGTCGGGAGCCACTTCTTTGCCTTCGTTGTTTTTGGGTGCCGGCACATCACTGACTCCGGGAGCTGTATCTTTGATAAAATCCAACAAATGACTGCCGCCGGTTCCGTTGGCACCGCAGGCACAAACAACAGGGAAAATTCCCCTGGCAGCCAGTCCCAGTTTTATTCCTTTGAGGGTTTCTTCGTTATTGAGACTGCCTTCGTCGAAAAATTTTTCCATCAAAGCCTCGTCGTTTTCGGCAGCGGCTTCAATCAAAGCTGCGTAATAAGCTTCGGCTTTGTCTTTGAGGTTGGCAGGAATATCTTCCACCTGAGGCTCTGTGCCTTCGGCTTTCCAGGTATAGAGTTTTTGCTCCAGCACATCAACTATGGCCTTGAAATCCGGCCCGGTTTCGACCGGGAACTGAACGGGCATGACCTTGGAACCGAAAGTTTCTTTTAATTGCTCCAGGACTCTGTCGAATTCAGCTTTTTCGTGATCCAGCTGATTCAGTACGAAAATAAGCGGTTTGTGGTACTTGTCAGCCAGACGAAAACTGTTTTGTGTACCCACTTCTATGCCGTGTTGCGTATTCAGGACCAGCAAAGCTGCATCTGCCACATTCAGGGCAGTAACGGCTCCACCTACGAAATCGTCCGATCCGGGACAATCTATCAAATTAAGCTTTATTCCTTTCCATTCAACATGAAATATCGTTGAATATACAGAATATCCATACTCGTGCTCTA
>JAAZGQ010000463.1 GCA_012511135.1 Bacteroidales bacterium
ATAAATAAACTCTCACGCCTGCTTCCAGTAATTCCTCCACATAAGAGAAAGAACTCCATTTCGGAATTCTGGAATCTGACTTTTTCGGAATCAGAATACGGACATCCACATTGCGCATTGCCGCCGTCTTTAGTGCATAAACCATTTCCCTGGGTGGCATCAGGTAGGGGGTAACAATGTAAACTTTGTTTTTTGCGCCCGAAATGATGGAAAAAAATGCCTGCCCGATACTGTCCCAGTCAGAATCCGGCCCACTGGATGAAATTTGTACCGGAATACCCGGTCTTGCCGGAAGGATTGGAAAATACCGGTCCCCGGTAAGGTTCTCATGGATAACGATATACCAGTCGGCAGAAAATACAATTTGCAGGCACTTCACGGCATCGCCTTCAATCCGGAGGTGCGTATCCCTCCACGGGCCAATTTTTTTGATGCCTTCCAGATAGCGGTCAGCAAAGTTGATTCCGCCCAAAAAGCCGATTTCCCCATCAACAACCACAATCTTTCTGTGATTCCGGTAGTTCACCCGCGAAGTCAACCGCGGAAAACGTACTTCCATAAACGGATAGATTTCCACGCCGTTTGTGCGGAGTTCACGCATGAATTTCTTACTGAGGCTCCAACTGCCCACATCGTCAATAATGACGCGCACTTCCACGCCCTCCTGACTTTTCTTGATAAGCAGTTCTTTCAGCCGGTTTCCGATTTTATCCTCTTCAATGATATAATATTCCAGATGAATGTGGTGCTTTGCATTTTCAATAGCCTTAAAAATGGAACGGAAAGTTTCTTCGCCGTCATTCAGAATTTTCAGACGGTTGCCTGAAGTAAGCAAAGCGCTTGAGTTTTTAAGCAAAAGCCTGATAATGCTCTCTTTTTCCCTGATTGCGGGCGGGAGATTCTGAAAAACATGCTCAAATTGGCGCAATTGGGTAATGGACAGTTTCCGGTACTGGTTCAGGCTTTTTATGCCTTTGCGTGAAAAAAGCTTTTTTTTGCGGTATTCCTGTCCGAATAGAAGATAAAAAATCACACCAAAAACCGGAAGGAGAACCAAAGCCAGCACCCAGGCAGCAGTTTTGAAAGGGGAACGTTTTTCCAAAATAATCATGATGGCCACCGGAATTGCCGTAACCAGAAAGATTAATGAAAAAATAGTCCAAAAATCAAAACCCGGAAGCATAAGAATTTTGTTTTATCGTGTTAAATTACATAAAAAATCAGGTTAAAAACAATTTTGGGATTAATTTCGTATAAAAAGTAAATTGGCAGCAAAACTTATCGGGGGAAATCTTATTTGTTTTTTGGCTTAGTTGCCATAAAAGAACTGTTTGTGAGTAAAAATGAAACATTCACAGATATTTGGGTTTACGAAATGCCGAGAAGGCAGATATAAATTTACATCCGTAAGGAAGTAATATTAAAGAAATTAACGAAGCTTTAAGAATAGCTTCAAAACTAGAATATTTATTTAAAAGTGAAGAAAGGGATGAAGGGAAATAATATCATAATTTATAATAGTGCAGATGGTAAAGCCTCGGTCTCACTTTTTGCGCGGGATGGTTCGGTTTGGCTCAACCAACAGCAACTTGCAGAACTTTTTGGCACCTCTGTTTCCAATATTAGTATGCATGTATCTAATATATTGCATGATAGTGAATTAGATGCAGAGTCAGTTGTTAAGGATTACTTAACAACTGCTTCAGATGGCAAAAATTATAAGGTGACTTTTTATAGCTTAGATATGATTTTAGCTATCG